>JALOKO010000021.1 GCA_025456495.1 Bryobacterales bacterium
GCTTCGGTGGCTCAGGCAAGGATCTGGCCGGGGCCTATCAGGTATCGGTCAAGGGTGAGGAAACCGTGGACGGCGTCAAGGCCACCCGCCTGCTGCTGACTCCAAAGTCAGCAAAGGTGAAACAACTCCTGAAGCAGGTGGAAATCTGGGTGCCGGACGGCCAGGCGCACCCGATTCGGCAGAAGTTCACTGAGCCGTCAGACGACTATATGGAAGTGACCTACCGGGACGTGCAATGGAACCCCACCCTGGGCAACACCGAGGTGCGCCTGCAACTTCCAGCCGACGTGAAGCGGGAGTTTCCGCAGCGCTAGCCCCCA
The DNA here is from genome assembly GCA_025456495.1 of Bryobacterales bacterium. Classification (GTDB taxonomy): domain Bacteria; phylum Acidobacteriota; class Terriglobia; order Bryobacterales; family Bryobacteraceae; genus JACTMJ01. The sequence goes on from JALOKO010000021.1 coordinate 321, forward strand.
TCCCATGAACGCGTCAGAGGCAACGTCGACACCAGGCACATCGGGCCGTTTACAGTTTCTTGACTGGTCAAGAGGCGTTGCCGCGCTCATCATGTTGCAGGGGCACACCTTCCATTCCTTCCTGCACAAGGATCTTCGCGAGGGCGACCTCTACGTGCTCTCGCAGTTTCTGGGTGGCTTGCCGGCACCGATCTTTTTGTTCCTCACCGGCGTCACGATGGCCCTGATGCTGGATGGCAAGGAGCGGCGTGGGATCGATGCCATGGGCCGCTTCGCCGCCGCCTTGCGTCGAGCGGGTTATCTGCTGCTGCTTGCTTTTGCGGTGCGCCTGCAGGCGTATCTTTTCTCAGTCCCCTGGAGCAAGATGGGGGATCTGCTGCGCGTGGACATTCTCAATTGCATGGGCGTGTCCTTGGCCGTGCTGTCTGTTTCAGCGTTCTTCTCCACCCAGGAGCGCGTGAAGTGGGGCCTGCTGTGCGGCGTCGCCTTCGCCTGCCTGGCCCCGCTGGTGAGCGCAGTTTCCTGGGAAGGCCAACCCGAACTGCTGCGAGCCTACCTGGCCCCCAGCCATGAGGTGTTCGGCCTCTTCCCCTGGGCGGCGTTTGTGGCCTTCGGAATCGCCTTTGGCAGCATGATTCGCCTGACGCCGAAAGCCAGCCTCAACCGCTTCCTGCAATGGACGGCGCTGGTTGCCTTTGGAATCATCGCCACCGCAGGTTATTTTTCATTCATCCCCTACTCGATCTACCGCAATGTGAACTTCTGGGTAGACAGCCCGGGTCTGGTGTTCATTAAGGTGGGGGTTATCCTCCTGCTGGTTACCTTTGGCTATCTTTGGCTCACCTACCTGCCCAGTCGCCGCCCCAGTTTCCTCACGCTGCTTGGCACCTCGTCGCTGCTGGTGTACTGGCTGCACCTGGAGATTGTCTACGGCCGATGGTTCTGGTTCTGGAAGCTAAAACTGAGCATTGCGGAAACGATGGTCTTCAGTCTGCTGTTGGTGGCGGGCATGTGTCTGGCTGCCTGGGCCTGGCGTCGCAAGGATGCCCTGCAACCGGCGCTGCGACGCCTGGGGACCCGGTTGGGAATCGCAAGCCGGGCGCCGGAAGCCGAAAGTTAACATTAATTAGGGATTTCCCCCTCCTCGTCCTGCAATTCCTCTGTAACCCTTCATCCGCACGCTGCGCCCATTTGTGTATTGGCCTTTTGTCTTCGATTTGCGATTCTGCATCTCAGGCCGGGGACCGGGGGCTGGAATACAGAGGTGACGGATGCGTGTGCTTATCGTAGACAGCGAATCAGCAATCGCGGAATTTCTGGCCCATTCCCTGGCAGGGGTTGGCTATCAGGTAACCAGTTCTCCAGATAGTGCCGAAGTGCTCACTCGGTTAACCGCCGAGGCCTTCGACATCCTGCTGGTGGACGCGAATTTGCCAGATGTTAACGGGTACGCCCTGGTATCCAAACTCCGTCAACGCAAGGGAGACCTTCCCATCCTAATGTGGGGCCACAGCGCCACGGTGGATGAACGCGTCCGTGGCTTAGAGGCAGGCGCCGATGACTTCATCAGCAAGCCCTTCGCGCTAGTGGAACTGCAAGCTAGAATGAAGGCGCTGTTGCGGCGCTCGCGCCCGGCCCAGGAGCGTTTGCAGGTGGGTGACCTGATCCTGGATTGCGGTCGACGCAAAGCCCATCGCGGCGGACGGCAGGTGGAACTCGCTCCCCGTGAGTTCGACATCCTTGAGTACCTGATGCGGCACTGCGGACAGAACCTCTCCCGCTCAATGATCGTGCAACATGTATGGGAGAAGGACTACGACGGCCTCACCAACATTGTGGACGTGTACATCCGGCACCTGCGCACGAAGCTGGATGACGGGTACGACGTGAAGCTCATCCAAACCGTGCGGGGCGTTGGATACAGTATGCGCTGCTATACTGCGGCGGAAGCCTCGCAGGCGGTCTAACCGCCAGCCCGGAGCCAGCAGCTGAAGCGCCACGTGGGATTAGGATATCCTTCCAATAGGCGGAGGCGGCTGGCCAGGGCTCGCGTTTGCATCCGTCCTCAAACCAATCATGCAGTTCTCCACGAAAACCACCGACGGCATTACAATTGTTGCGCTTGATGGAAAGCTGGTTGTGGGCGACGCCACCGCCACGCTGAAAGAGCAGGTGAAGCTGCTGGCGGACCGTGAGATTCGCAAGGTGGTGCTTGACCTGAAGGATGTCGACTACATCGATAGCTCGGGTTTGGGCACGCTGGTTTATTGCTTCAGCACCTTCCGCAAGCAGGGTGGAACGCTGAAGCTGCTGAACCTGTCGCGGCGCAACATCGAGCTGATGCTGCTTACGAAGTTGGAGACTGTGTTTGAGGTGTTCGACGACGAGCGGAGCGCGGTGGATAGCTTCTTTCCCGATCGGGAGTCGCGGCGCTTCGACATCCTGGAGTTCCTGCGCCAGCAGCAGCAGGTGGATTAAGGCCGATGTCGAACCCTTCGCCAGAAGCGCGCCGCTTAGTGGTGGTTGGTGGCGTGGCGGCGGGCCTCAGCGCGGCATCCAGGGCCCGGAAGCTGGACCCCACACTGCACATCACCGTGCTGGAGCGCGGGCCGGTTGTTTCCTACGGTGCCTGCGGGCTTCCCTACTGGATTGAAGGTCAGGTGCGGGAGCGCGACGAGTTGCTGGTCCTGTCCCCGGAAACGCTCGCACGGGAACGCAACATCCTTGTGGAAACCAATGCCTGCGTGACGGAGATTTTGCACAGCCGGAGGCGCGTCGTGCTTCACGATGGGCGCTGTTTGCCCTACGACCGCCTGGTGCTGGCCACCGGCAGCACAGCGGTGGCCCCGGAGATTACGGGGCTGGACGCACCCCATTGCTTTTTCGCCCACACCTGGCAGGATTTCGGTGGGTTGCACACGTTTCTGCAGCAGCGGCAGCCGGCAACCGCGGTCGTGGTGGGCGCTGGCTTTGTGGGACTGGAGATGGCGGGCGCACTGCGCATGCGCGGTGTGCGCGTCACGGTGGTGGACGCGGGCGAACATCCCTTGCGCTGGGGCGAGACCTGGTTCACCCAGCGGATCCAACAGCGGCTGGCGCAGTTCCAGATTGAGCTCCGCACCCGCCACCGCGTCCAACGCATCACCGATGAGGCTCTGGATGACCTGCCGGCGGACATGGTGATCGTGGCGGCCGGCATCCGTCCGGCAACCGAACTGGCGGCGCAGGCCGGGATTGCCCTGGCCCGGAACGGAGCCATCGCCGTGGACGAGACCCTGGAAACCAACCTTCCCGGCGTGTACGCCGCGGGCGACTGCGCATCCACCTACCATCGCGTGAAGCGGGCTGCCGATTGGGTTCCTCTGGGCACCACCGCCAACAAGATGGGCTTGGTGGCGGGCGCCAACGTTACCGGGGCGCGAGAACGCTTCCCGGGCGTAGTGGGCACTTCGATTGTGCGCGTCTGCGGTCTGGCGGTGGCCACCACCGGGCTGTCCCCGGGCGCCGCCCGTCAGTTGGGCTTTGATGCCATCAGCGCAAGGATCTCCGCCCGCTCCCGTCCGGGCTATTTCTTTGGCGAGATGCTGGAGGTGGAATTGGTGGCTGAGCGTGAAAGTGGGCGCCTGCTGGGCGCTGCCGTGCTGGGTGAACGCGACGTGGAGGGTCGCATCAACGTGGTGGCCACGGCTTTGGGGGCCGCTACCACTGTGGATGAGTTCCTGTTCACAGACCTTTGCTACTCTCCGCCGTACGCCACCACCTGGGATCCGCTGCTGGTGGCCGCGCGCCAACTGCGCAATGCGCGTCCCAACGCTTGACGCGGCGTCCACTGTTCACCGGGTTTTCTGACAATCCCGCATCCCGGATCGTAGTCCTACTCCAAAGTGAACCCACACGCCAAAGAGAACCCGTCCTGCAAAGCGAAAAGGCGCGGCAAGCGGGCGAATCCGCGCCCGTTGTTCGGTACTCTATAAAGACAAGGCTATGGCTACCAAAATCACCGACCTGTTTGACCACGCCTCCGCCATTGCCAAGGGCATGGGCGTGACGTTCAAGGAAATGATGGCGCCTACCGTCACGGAAGATTATCCCGACGGTCCGGTGAAGTTCCAGGAACGCTTTCGTGGCAAGCACGAACTGCAGCGCGACGAGAATGGCATGGAAAAGTGCGTCGCCTGTTTCCTGTGCGCCGCGGCCTGTCCCGCCAATTGTATTTATATTGAGGCCGAAGAGAATACCCAGCAGACGCGCATCAGCGGCGGCGAACGGTACGCCAAGGTTTACAACATCGACTACAGCCGCTGCATCTTCTGTGGGTATTGCGTGGAAGCCTGCCCCACGGACGCCATCACGCACGGCCATGGATTCGAATTGGCCAGCTACAACACCAGCAGTCTGGTGATGCGCAAGGAAGACATGCTGGTTCCTCTGCCGGGGGAAAAGTAACGGGAACCGAATGCGCGGCTTCCGGGTGGTTGCCCGAAGGCGACACCCTGGCGTGGCCTGACACGTCTGCGCTACGCCGATAAGGCCAGCACCGCGCGACGAGCCACCACCACCTCTTCGTTCGCTTGGATCACCATCACCTTCACTCGGCTGTTGGGAGCGCTGATGATGCGATCCCCGCCACCCGATACGTTGAGTTCCTCACTCAATTCGACATCCAGAAAACCAAGCCCCAAACAGATGGCTGAGCGCAAGCGGAAGCGATTTTCCCCAATGCCCCCGGTAAAGGCAATGACATCCAGCCCTTCCATCGCCGCGGAATAGGCGCCAATGGTTTTCTTCACTTCGTAAGCGAACACCTCAAAGGCATGAGCTGCCGCCGGGCTCCCCGCTTCCATGGCGTCCACGATATCGCGCATGTCTCCGCCAGCAACACCGGAAAGACCCGCCAAACCGCCGTCACGTGTCAGCGCGTCCAAAACCTCATCAACCGATATCCCCAGCTTAGTCGCCAGATGGAGGACGGCGAACACGTCCAGGTCGCCGGGGCGGGTGGCGTTTTCAATACCACTCTGGGGCGAAAAGCCCATCGTGCAATCCAAGGATTGGCCAAAGCGAATCGCGCAAACGGAAGAGCTTCCACCCAGATGGCAGCTCACAATCCGCAACGATTCCGGCGAGGCCCCCGCCAGCTCCGGCGCCCGGGATGCCACATATTGATGCGACGCGCCATGAAAGCCGTACTTGATGACGCCGTACCGTTCGCGCCAGGCGTGGGGAATGCCGTAATAGCTGGCCTGCGGAGGACGAGTCCGATGGAACTCGGTTTCAAACGCGGCAACCAACGGGAGCCCCGGCATCACCGCCTGGAAGGCGCGCATCCCGTCCAGATAGATCCGATTATGCAAGGGCGCCGCGGGCAAATACTCTTCCATGGCCGCCAGCACGCCGTCGTCCACCACGAAGGTGCCGCGATAGGCAGGGCCGCCATGCACCGCCTTGAAGGCGATGGCATCCACGGGCACGCTGAGCTGCGCCATCTCATCGGCGATCGCCTGCTGGTACTCAGTCACCCGTTCTATCTTTCCAGATGCAAGCACCGTTTCCGCAGGCATCGATAACACTCGATACTTGATGGACGTGGAGCCCAAATTGGCCACCAGGATATTCATCCCTTGCTCTCCTTTGGGTACAACGGTTCGCCATTCCCCGTTACCCATGCATGCTGTATAGAACCGCCGTAATTATCTCAGATTCCCGCCGCCAGCAGATACGCTCCCAAAGGTTCTGTAAAGCCCGTCTGCCAGACAAAGCGGTAGCCTGCTGAGGGAACGCTCCACACCGGGCGTCGGATGAGAGCCCGGTAGCCGAGACACGCCGTCGATCCCCAGACACCTCGAATTCTCCAGACGCCTCGAATTCTCCCTGACGCCTCGAATTCCCCCTGACACCTCGAATTCTCCCTGGTTTGCGGCCTTCAGTCCATCCATCTGCTGTCGCGCAGGTGATAATGGGAGAGCCCATGCCAGATCCGAATTGCCCGCGCTGCGGGGGTAGCGGTTGGATTATCGAGGAACGCGAAGGCCTGAGCGGCGCACGCGAGTGTGGATGCCGGGAACCCGTGGATCCCTCCGTCCTGTACGGCAGGGCGGCCATCCCTTCGCTCTACCATCGCGCCTCCTTCGAAAACTTCGTTCGCCACCAGAACAACCCTGATCTGCAACGCGAGCTGGCGCAGGTTTTCCTGGCCGTACGCGCCTATGCGAAAGAGTTTCCCAACACCCCCAAGCCCGGACTGTTGCTGGTGGGGCCACCAGGCACCGGCAAAACCCACCTGGCCGTGGCCGCCCTGAAGATGTTGATCGATAGAGGCTTTGACTGCACGTTCTTCGACTATCAGCGCCTGCTGGACCTCATCCGCAAGAGTTGGGATCCGCTGGCTGGCTCCTCCAGCCGCGAGGCCTACTCGCTGGCTCTGGAATCTGGCGTCCTGCTGCTGGACGACATAGGGTCACACCGGGTGACGGATTGGGTGGAGGATACGGTCACCAGCATCATCACGACTCGCTGCAACGAGCAGCGGGCGTTGATTGCCACCACCAATCTCACCGATACGGAAGTGGGTGAGGGCGTCCGCGCGCGGGATGTATCCGGCAGTGGCCAAGTGGTGTACCGGACCTCGCTGGCTGAGCGCATTGGCGCGCGGGCTCGTTCGCGCCTCTTCGAAATGTGCAAGGTGGTGGCCATGCCCATGGTGCCCGACTACCGCATTCAGACTTCCCGCTAACGGGCAAGGATCCGTGTCAGCGGCGCCGATAGTGGCTTTCTTCGCAAAGTGGACAACGAACTCCGCTTCCGCTTGCGAAGCCCCTGAAAATGCGGGAGGATGAAACGACACACGGCGTCGCCTGCCTGAATCGGAACGTATGCGGGGATCTTTGCTTTACATGAGACTGCTGACTGCCAGCATCTGCCCTGTGCTTCGCTGCGCGCTGATGGGTTGGTTGCTATGCGGGATGCTGGCGGCGCAGGAAGCCGCTGAACCAGAGAGCCGCGCGGCTACCATCGAAGCCGCCCGCGACGCCAAGGCCGAGGCCCTGAAACCGGAAGAACCCAACAAGTGGGAAAGCACTCTGATCCGCATTCGGAACGAGCGCATCCTTGAGCGCCTCAGCGAAGGCGTGGCGGGCGTCCGGCTGAAGTTCGGCGGGCTCGCCGCCGGAGCGGGCTTTGCCCTGGGTCCGGAATACTATCGGGAAGATTTCGCCAAGGGCGCGTTGCTGGTGCGTGGCGCGGCGCAGGCATCCTTCAGCGGCGCGCAGAAGCTGGACCTGGAAGTGGCCCTGCCCCGCTTGGCCAACCAGCGCGTGGAATGGCGCGCGCAAGCCGTCCGACACAACTATCCGCGGCTGAACTACTATGGCCCCGGCCCGAATTCGCAGAAAACCGGCCGCAGCAACTTCCGGCTGGAAGATAACTCCTTTGACACCACTCTGGTGGTGAAACCCGCCACCTGGATGAACGTGGGCGTTTCGACCGGCTACCTGATGGTGAACACGGGGCCGGGCTCCAACGAGCGCCTGATCTCCGCTGAGCAGCAGTTCTCCCCGCAACAGGTGGCTGGCCTGGACGAACAGGGGAACTCCTTCCGGTACGGGGCCTACGCACAGGTGGACTATCGGGACAACCCTGGCGGACCCCGCGCTGGTGGCAGCTATACGGTGCAGTACAACCATTATGACGATCGTACGCGGAATCGCTTCGACTTCCAGCGACTCAGCGTGGATCTGCAGCAATACTTCCCCTTCTTCAACAAACGCCGGGTGATTGCGCTGCGGGCGCGCACCAATCATTCCTTCACCCGCGATGGTCAGCAGGTGCCCTTCTATCTGCAGCCCGTGCTGGGTGGCAACCATGATTTGCGGGGCTACCGGCCCTTCCGCTTTTATGGCGACAACAGCCTCGTAATGAATGCGGAATGGCGCTGGGAGGTCTTCAGCGGGATGGACATGGCGCTGTTCACCGATGCCGGCAAGGTCTTCCAGCACCACACCGAATTGAACTTCCGCGATCTGGAATCGGCTGTCGGATTCGGCATGCGCTTCAACGCGCGCAACAATACCTTCATTCGTCTGGACGTGGGCTTCAGCCACGAGGGCTATCAGGTCTGGTTCGCTTTTGGCGATGCCTTTGCCCCCGCGGTGCAGCGGACGTCCAGCAACTTCGTGTATCAGTGAGCAGGGATGATGCCAAGGATTTTCCCAAGTTATCGGACGCGCACACGAACCAGCGGTGGACGCCTGGCGACCGTCGCGGCGTTGCTGGTGCTGCTGGCGGTGGGCAGCGCGACGGCGCGGAAGTTCTATGCCGATGATCCACTGATGCGCGAACCGGCGCCACGAACGATGGACGAGGCGAAGTTCCGTCCCTTAAGCGACTACTACGAGTTTCTGGTTTACCCCTTCGCGCCGCCGGGAGAGCGAAACGGCCATCCCGTCAAGGGCGGCAAGGAAGCGCTTTACTACGCCGCACAGGGCGTGAACACGCTGGGCGAAGTTCCGGAGGGGAGCTGGTATGAAAACCGGAACTACGTGCGCCCGATGTCCAAACAGGAGTTGCAGAACGGACCCGGCGCCGTGGGTCCACCCACCGTTCAAGGACCCTGGCGCGTGATTTCTGCGAAGAATGAAGGCGTCACTCCTGGATTCACGATTGTCGATGCAAATAACCGTCGCTACCTGCTGAAGTTTGACCCCCTGGAGCACCCGGAACTGGCCACCGCAGCCGACACGATTGTGGCTCGGCTGTTCCATGCACTGGGCTACCATGTGCCGGAAAATCACGTGGTGGAGTTCACCCGCGACCAACTGCAAATTGATCCGAAGACCAAATACAAAGGGCCCGACGGGAAGTCCCGCGCAATGACGGAACGTGATGTCACGGAGATCCTCTTGAAGGTTCCCCGGGACAGCGACGGGCGCTACCGGGGCAGTGTCAGCCTATACCTGCCGGGCGTGCCGCTGGGTCCGCACCGCTACTTTGGCACGCGCACCGACGACCCCAACGATGTCGCGCCGCACGAACACCGGCGGGACCAGCGTGGATTATGGGTGTTCTGCGCGTGGCTGGGACACGACGATTCCCGCGCCATCAACAGCCTGGACATGTTGCATGAAGAGAACGGCCGCAAGTTCGTGAAGCACTATCTGATCGACTTTGGCTCCACGCTTGGCAGCGCCAGTGTGCGCCCCAACAGTCCGCGCAGTGGCAACTATCTGTTTGGTTGGCGCGAAGTGGCCAGCCAAGTGTTCACCCTCGGCTTGAATGTGCCCTCGTGGGCCAAGGCCAAGTACCCGCACTTTCCTTCGGTGGGTCGCTTTGAGTGGAAGACGTTTGAACCGCTCACCTGGCGACCGGAGTATGCCAACCCAGCCTTTTCCAATGCCCTGCCCGACGATGCCTTCTGGGCTGCCAAGCAGGTGATGGCGCTCACGGACGAGCAGATTCGCTGGGCCGTGGAGACGGGCCGCTACAGCGATGCGGCAGCAGCGGACTGGGTGGTGGAGTGCCTTATCCGGCGTCGCGACAAGATCGGGCGCGCCTTCTTCGCACAGGTGCTGCCGTTGGACCGGTTCCGCGTGGTCAACCAGGCCCTGGCCTTTGATGACCTGGGGGAGCGACACGGCCATTACCCGCGACGCCGTTACCGGGTGGCATGGGGAAGCTTCGACAACCTCACGGAAACCATCACGCCTTTGGCTGAAGCGACAAGCCTTGAACTGCCCGCAATGGCAAACAGCATGCCAGAAGGCCACTACCTCACCGCGCGGCTCTACGGCGACGATGACGAACGGGACATCCGCGTGTATCTGCGCAAACACTCCAGCGGCTGGAAGGTGCTGGGATTGGAGCGCGGCTGGAAGGGCAAAGCGCGTCTGCGTTTCGCGGATACACGGCCCGCTTACCTCACGCGGCAAAACCCGCAGTCCCCTGCCAGCAGCCGTGTGCGGGGCAGCCAGGCCGAGTAGGCAGATTTCCCCACTCCACGTTTCGCTGTCCCGCGGCCGCCCGCCGAAGTGGCGACTACATCCGAAACTGACCCCGAATGGCGATAAGGTTCTGCTTGGCCTGAGCCTGGTAGGGACTGTTCATCTTCGTGCACAGCTCAGTGAACTTCACCGCGTCGATGATCTCCTTGTGGTCCTTTGACTTCTTGCCAATCTCAAAATTCGCCACGCCTAAGTAGAAGTAGGCCGCAGCCTGCATTGCCTGATTGCCGCCAATGTTGGGCAGCGCGGCCCGCAGGCTCTTGTTGGCCTGCGCCCAGCGGCTTCCGGTGGCATGGTAGAGGCCTTGCACCCAATGCGCCAGGCCGGTGGAGAAATCCAGTTGCTTCTTGAATTCCGCCGCATCCATGCCTTCCGGGGCTGTCTTGGTCTTCAATTTCTCCAGCGCCGCGTCGGTGTAGGGAACGATCTTGTCCTGGTTCTGTTTGGTCTCAAGATACACACTGGCCAGATAGAGCAACGTCTCATCGTTGCCCTTATCCATCGCCGTAAGCGCTTCCGCCGCGGGCACCGCCACCTCACGATTGTTCGCGGCCCGGCCCACCACGAACTGCCGTTCCAGCAATCCGGGCAGATATTCGCTGCTGGCATTCATCGATTTCAAGGCCGAGGCGTAGGCCGCCACTTCCGCGGCATCGGTGGAATCCAGGGCCTTCCGTAGGTGAACGTAGTCAGCATACTGGGCCACCTGCAGCGCATAGGTTTTCTCCGCCGCCCAGGCTTCCTCTTCGGTTTCCTCGGGCGTCGGAGCGGTCTTGATGGCAGTCGCGGATTCGTGGCTCCGGCGCGCCCATTCGACAATCGCCTCGCGCTTGCCCAACTCCTCAGCAGACTTCACCGCCGCGGCAGAGGCGCGCACGCGGTTCGTCAGCCCAGCCTTCGCCACGTCCAGGGCAAAGAGCTTTGCTGCGGTGGCCAACACCTGGTTGTGCTGCTGGCTGGTGGCATGGGACTGCACTTGCTGCGCCAGCACCCAGCCAATGGCAAGGTGGTCAGGATACTTTGAGGCAAACTCCATCAGGCTGGCGAGTTTCTCGGCCGGGTCCTCGGCCAGCCCGACCTTGGCCAGCAATTCGCCTTCCGGGGTCGTCGCATCAATCTCGGGCAGTTGCGCCAGCGCGGGAATCCACCACAACAACAGACATCCCAGCAAGCCAACCGCCCGCGCCGATCGCATGCTGAGTCTTCGGAACGCAACGCAGAGTTCTACTAGCATGGGGCAATTCTCCAGTGAACAAACCCAGTTTGCGCGCATCGTATCACAACTGGCGAGCACCCATTTCGGCTGTGGCTCAATTGTGTTGAGCTACGGTTACGGCACCCGGAAACGCAGCCGCACTGTTGATCCTGGCGAGCCGGTCATTCATCCTGGCGAGCCGGTCATCCTGGTAAGACGGGATGTCGGGTAAGACGGGATGTCGGGTAAGACGGGATACCGGGTAAGACGGGATGTCGGGTAAGACGGGCGTGCTGGCCGCCACGAATCGTTCCATCGTCGCCTGCATCCAATGAAGCTGTCCGGCCGCAGCCCCTGCGTTTTTTGGGCAGGCCTGGCGGCCATTCGGTTGGCACATCAGGTTGGCACACTGAGTTCGTTCGGAAGGACTACCATGCAACCGTTCATCGCAGGGATACATCACGTCACCGCCATCGCGTCAGACCCGAAGCGCAACGTCGCCTATTATGAGCAGCAACTGGGGCTGCGGCTGGTGAAGACCACCGTGAACTTTGACGATCCTGGGGCCTATCATCTCTACTACGGCGACGACGCCGGTGTACCCGGGACGATCCTGACGTTCTTTCCGTGGCCGGGCGCCACGCCGGGGCGCGCAGGGACAGGGATGACGATGGCCACCGCCTTTCAAGTAGCGCCGGGCGCGGTGGACTTCTGGATGGGACGCTTCGCGGATCGCGCTCTGGATTTTGAAGCGCCCGTGGAGCGCTTCGGCCAGCGCGTGCTGCCCTTCCGCGATCCCGACGGCATGCCGCTGGAGTTGGTTGAGCACGCCCCGGCCAGCATCAGCCCGGTCACGCCCGGCCGCGTCTCCGCCCACAGCGGGATCCCCGTGGAAATGGCTATCCACGGCTTCCATGGCGTCTCGCTTTGCGTTCCCTCAGCCGATGCCACCGGGCGCCTGCTGACTGAGGTCTTCGGCTATCAGAGCGCTGGCCAGCAAGGGGACCGTTACCGCTTCGTCAGCCCGGAGGCAGGCATCGGCGCATCGGTGGATCTGGTTTGCACCTCGGGCGAGTTGGTGCGCGGACGCTCCGGCGCGGGCACTGTACATCATGTGGCCTTCCGCGCACGCACGAATGAGGAGCAGTTGACCTGGCGGGAGCATCTGCTGCAGGCCGGATACTCGCCCACGCCCGTCCTGGATCGCAACTACTTTCAGTCGATCTACTTCCGTGAGCCGGGTGGCGTGCTGTTTGAAATTGCCACGGACCCGCCCGGCTTCACCGCCGACGAGGACCTCGACAGCTTGGGCTCCGCGCTGAAACTGCCCGCGTGGCTGGAGCCCCGGCGCGAATCCATCGCCGCACGCTTGCCCGGCCTGCGGTAGCGCCGCCAGAGATGGAAAGCGGGATTGAGCGAAAGACTGAAGGAGGATCCATGGAAAGCGAGATGCACCGTCCGATTCATGAGGGGATGCCGGTGCTGGCGGCGGGAACGCCATTGCAGAGCGCGAAAGCCGTTGTGCTGTTGTTTCACGGACGCGGCGGCGATGCGCAGGATATCCTTGGCCTTGCCCAGTCATTGCCGGCGGAGGAAGTGGCCTTCCTGGCCCCCCAGGCGCGCGGGAATTCCTGGTATCCCTACTCCTTCCTCAGCCCCCTGGAACGCAATGAACCGGCGCTGAGTTCCGCGCTGAACACCGCGGCCGGACTGGTGCGGCAGGTGCTGGAGGCAGGACTGCCGCCCGAGGCCATCATCCTGGCGGGATTCTCGCAAGGGGCCTGTCTGGCCCAGGAAACAGCCATCCGCAATCCCCGGCGCTATGGCGGAGTGGTGGGGCTGAGCGGGGGGCTGATTGGCCCGCCCGGCACCACCTGGAACACGGATGGCCAATTCGAGGACACGCCCGTGTTTCTTGGCTGCAGCGACGTGGACCCGCACATCCCCCGCGAACGCGTGGCAGAGAGCGCGGCCGCCTTCAAACGCATGGGGGCCAGCGTGGTGGAGCGCATCTATCCAGGCATGGGGCACACCATCAACGAGGACGAACTGCACGCCTTCGCGGAAATTGTGGCCGCTGTCCGGCGTGGCGTGCGACCTCTTCAGTAGCATGCTGAGCGAGTGGCGCCACCTCATCGGCGCTGCTCTCGCAAACCCTCTCCATCCGGCGATACAATAGGGTACGGCGTCACACTCAATTCCGCACTGTTACCCGATTATCGCTTTTGAACACGCCACCGGGCGCGGGCAATGTACCTGCCGCCCAATCAGCACAAGGAGACCTCATGGCCATCAAACGCATTGGCATCTTGACCGGCGGCGGCGACGTGCCCGGCTTGAATTCTGTGATTAAGGGCGTCGTCTATCGCGGCGGGGAGCACGACCTGGAAGTGGTTGGCATCCGCCGTGGCTGGGAAGGGCTTACCCATGTGAATCTGGAGGACTTCGCCAGCACCCAGCGCTACGTGCTGCCGCTCAATCGCGAGAATACCCGCACCATTGACCGGACCGGCGGCACCTTCCTCCACAGCAGCCGCACCAATCCGTCGAAGATGAAGTCGGTTCCCGAGTTCCTGAATGCCGATGACTACCCCTCGCTGGAAGTCACCAAGGGCGGCCAGACCTGGACTGCCCGCGACCTCAGCAAGAAGGTGCTGAAAACTCTGGAGGACCTGCGGCTGGATTACCTCATCGCCATCGGCGGCGACGACACCCTCAGCTATGCGGCGCGGCTGCACGACCTGGGCTTCAAGGTGATCGCCATTCCGAAGACCATGGACAACGATGTCCGGAACACGGAATACTGCATTGGCTTTTCCACCGCCATCACCCGGGCCACGGATGCCATCACCCGGCAGCGCACCACCATCGGCAGCCACGAGCGGTTGGGCATCTTCCGTGTCTTTGGGCGCGATGCCGGCCACACGTCGCTCTACACCGCCTACGTCACCTCAGTCCGCTGCTGCATCCCGGAAGTGAAGTTTGACGTGGACAAGCTGGTGGAACTGCTGCTTCGGGACAAGAGCCTGAACCCCAGCAATTATGCGTTGGTGGTGCTCTCAGAAGGCGCGGAATGGCAGGGCTATGAAGTGCGCCACTATGGCGAAGCCGATGCCTACGGTCACCGCAAAAAGGCCAACGTGGGCGAAGACCTCAGCGAGTACATCAAGCGCAAAACCAAGGAAGAGACCGTCGTGAGCGATCTCACCTACGACCTCCGCAGCGGGGAGCCGGATTTCGTCGACAAGATGATCGCCACCACCTTCGGCAACATGGCCATCGACGCCATCCACAGCGGCCAAAGCGGCCTGATGACCGCCATCTCCGACGGCAAGTTCGCCATGGTTCCCATCCCCGATCCCAAGCTGGGACCCCGCGCCGTGGAGGTGGACACGATGTACAACGTGGACCGTCTGCGCCCCAACTACGCCAACAAGATTGGACTGCCCATCTTCCTCGTGAAGGCCTAAGGCCCGTCAAGCGCCAAGGACGCCATCCCGCGGGTGGTGTTCTTGGCGCCACGCTTCCCACCCATGAGCACCTCTTCTGATTCCGCCATTTCCAGCCTCCGCTTTCCGTTTCAGGAAACCGTGGAGGCTGAAGGGCACCTGATTGATTCGCAGATCCTGGAACTGGTTTTCGATGAAGTGGTGCAATACGGCGGCCGCTTCGAAGTGGAGGAATTCCGCATTGGGCGCACCAATGAGGAACCGTCCTACCTGCGGCTGCGCGTGGCCACACCCACGCAGGACGCCATGCAGCGCCTGCTGCAGAACCTGAGCGCCAATGGCTGCTACCCCGTAGCGGGAGGCGACGCCCGATTGCAACGCGTGGAGCGGGATTGCTGCGCGCCCGAGGACTTCTATTCCTCCACCAACCACCGCACGCTGGTGCGCGTGGACGGGGAATGGCTGGAAGTGCGCAACCAGCGCATGGACGCCCTGCTGGTGGTGGAGCAAGGCGCCGTCTATGCCCGCCGGTTACGCGACCTGCGCGCTGGAGACGCCGTGGTGGTGGGGCTGCACGGCGTACGCGTGATCCCCGGGGCGAAGGAGCGCGACCGGCACGCCTTCGCCTTCATGTCCAACGGCGTCAGTTCAGAGCGACAGGTGGAAATGGCCGTCCGCCAGACGGCCTCCCTGATGCGTCATACGCGCGAGCGTGGCCAGGATGTCGTCATTGTCGCCGGCCCGGTGGTGATCCATACCGGTGGCGTGGAGCCTGTCAGCCGCCTGATCCGCGCCGGCCTGGTACAGGCCCTGCTGGCTGGCAATGCGCTGGGGGTCCACGATATTGAGGCGGCGCTGCTGGGAACTTCCCTGGGGGTGCGCCTGCGCGATGGCCGATTGGAAGAGCATGGCCATCGCAATCACATGCGCGCCATCAATCGCATCTACCACTGCGGGGACATTCGCGGCGCGGTGGAACAGAAGGTGCTCACACGCGGCATTCTCTACGAATGCGTTCGTGGCGGCGTCCCCTTTGTGCTGGCGGGCAGCCTGCGCGACGACGGCCCCCTGCCCGACACCGTCACCGACATGAATCGCGCGCAGGACCTCTACGCCACGCACCTGCGTAGCGCCGGGATGGTGCTGTGCCTGGGGAGCATGCTGCATTCCATCGCTGTCGGCAACATGCTGCCCAGTTGGGTGAAGATCGTATGCGTGGACATCAATCCGGCGGTGGCCACCAAAATCTCTGACCGAGGTACAGGACAGTTGCTGCCCGTCATCACCGACGTGGGTCTGTTTCTGGACCTTCTGGCCCGGCACGTCGATGGCGGAGACGACCGGCACCGGGACCCGGAGCACTCACTTTCCGAGGAGATCGAATGAGTACGGAATACACGCAGGACCACGCCCGCAGCGGCATCCACGACTCCCTGCCTGCCATCGAAACCTGGCCCAGCCAGTTCGCCAACTATGAAATCGAAACCGTGGTGCCTGAGTTCACGTCCGTTTGCCCGAAGACGGGCCTGCCGGATTTCGGCAAGCTCACAATTGTGTACGTTCCCGGCGAGGTCTGCTTTGAGCTGAAGTCGTTTAAGATGTACATCCTGGCCTACCGGAACCTGGGCATCTTTTACGAAAATGCGGTGAACCGGATTCTGCGCGACCTGGTTGCGTCCATGAACCCCGTGAGCATCACCGTTGTGGGAGAATTCACCCCGCGCGGAGGCATCGCCACGAAAGTGACAGCGCGCTGGCAGCGTGGCCAGCAGGAGCCTGCCTGAGCGGCGCGCTGGCTGATGCGCCTGGAAGGATCCACGCCCTGTGCCCAAGTCACCCCAAGAGGTCATCGCGGAATTGAGCGCGCTGCGAGAGCGCGTCGCCCGACAGTATCCCGCACCGGGAAGCGGGGATGCCGTGCCCCTGGTGGACCTGCTGGCGCTCTTCCACGCGCGCGACGCAGCCAGCGGGAAGGTGGCGGCCATCGGGAAG
>JALOKO010000350.1 GCA_025456495.1 Bryobacterales bacterium
GGGCGCGCGGTGCATGCGGCACCCACCGGGAATCAGGTATCCTCATAGTTTCGGCGGCCACGTGCTGGCTGTCGGCTCCCACACTCACTCGACGAAGCTAGGACTGCCGGAATGCGTGCGATATTCAAATCCCGAACCCTTGGGTCGATTGGACTGCTTGCCGTGCTGGTGGCCGCGCTGCTGCTGATGGGCTCTTGCGCGAAGAAGGAAGAGGCGGCGCCCGCGACCAATTCGCAGTCCGCTGAGCAGACCTCCTCGGCCCCCGCGGACGGCGCTACCGCCACTGAGGAACCCGTTTCCAGGCCCACGCCTGCCGGAGGCGAATCGACGACGGAAACCGCTCCTGCCGTGGAAACCCCAACGGCGGGCGCAGCCCCTGCCACCATTACGCGCCCGGCCCAACCGGAGCCCGCGCGGGTGCCTCCGCGCGACCCCAATGTCTTTATCGTGCGATTTGAAACCACCAAGGGCGACATTGATATTGAGTGCCACAGTGATTGGGCCCCCATCGGCGCGGCGCGCTTCCGCGAATTGGTGGAAAGCGGCTATTACGATGGAGCCCGCTTCTTCCGCGTGGTGCCGAACTTCGTGGTGCAATTCGGACTTGCCGCGAACCCACTCCTCACGGCCAAATGGGACAACTCCAATCTCCGCGACGATCCCGTCCAGCAGAGCAATCGGCGGGGCTACATGACCTTCGCGACGGCTGGCCCCAACACGCGTACCACGCAGATCTTCATCAATCTGGCGGACAACGCGCGGCTGGATGGCATGGGCTTTGCTCCATTTGCACGGGTGATTCGTGGCATGGACGCAGTGGATTCCATCGATAGTCGCTACGGCGAGCAGCCACAACAACCGCGCATCGAAGACGAAGGCGAAACCTACCTGTCGCAGAACTTCCCTAACCTGGACAAGATCGTGAAGGCCCGGGTTCTACCGTAGCTCGCGGCACCAGCAGACTTGCCCAATGCCTGGCAAACTCTCCGTCAGCGGAACCGCGTTTCTCCGTTCGCTGCTGCGGCGTGAGGCGGGCACGGCGTGAGGCGGGCACGGCGTTGGCGATGCCGGCGGGTGCGCTAGGTCTTTTGGAAGCCAACAAACCCGGCGGTGCTCTCAGCGATGCGTAGCTGCGTGGGCAGTGTCAGCCGCTGTGGGGCTGAATCGTTCAATTGCCCCAGCACGCGACGCAGCAGGAGCTGCGCGCCTTCGTAACCAATACGGTAAGCAGGCTGCACGATGCTGGTTAACTGGGGACGAAACACATCCAGCCAGTCAAAGTGGTCAAAGGTGGCAACCGCCACATCCTCGGGCGTTGACAGCCCGCGCGAACGCATCTCCTGCAGTAGTCCTAAGGCCACCTGCAGATTTCCGCACAGTGCTGCCGTGGGCCGCTTGGCGCGACTCAGCATCCGCGCCGCGCCATCACGCCCTCCCTGGCGGTCGAAACTGGTTTCGATGAGAATGTGGCGCAACCCGGCTGCCTTCATCGCAGCGAGATACCCCTGTTGCCGCAGGGCGGGAACATACATGGAAGCACTCCCTCCCACGTAAGCCACCACGCGATGCCCCGTGGCAATCAGGTGCTCCACGGCTTGCTGGCCGGCGGCGACATTGTCAATCGTCACCGTATCCACGTCGATTCCAAGCGGTTCGCGGTCAAGGCAAACCACCGGGGTGCCGTCAGCGATGGCGAGTTGCAAGTGCTCATGGCAACCGCGTTCAATCGAAACCACCACCAGCAGCCCATCCACCCTGCGATCACACAGCGTCTCCACCGCCCGCTTTTCCAGTTCCGCGGAGTCTCTGCAGTTGATGATGGACAAGGTAAAGCCGTGCTCAGAAGCAGCGCTTTGCGCTCCGTCAATCACGTCGGCGAAGAAGGGGTTAACGATGTCGGAAATCACCATCCCCAGCGTCTGCGTACGGCGAGTTTTCAAACTACGCGCAATGTGGTCAGGCCGGTATCCGAGATCCTGGATGGCCGCTTCCACCCGTCGACGCATATCCTGCGATACCGTCGAGAGCCCGGACAAGACATTGGAGACCGTGCCAACGGAAACCCCAGCGCGGGCGGCTACTTCCTTGATTGTGGGCATTGTTTACTTCCGCTTCCATCGAACGCCATCGCGCGTGTCCTCCAGAATCACGCCGTGCGCGGACAGCATATCGCGAATTTCGTCGGAGCGTTGGAAGTTGCGCGATGAGCGCGCGTGTTGCCGCTCAGCCACCAGGGCCTCGACTTCGGCGTCGCTGAGTGCGCCCTCCCTGGCCGTGGGCCGCAGCACATCGAAAACGGCATCGAACAAAGACAGCAGGCCCTGGGCGTCTTCCACGTTCCCCGCGCAAAACTGGCCGGAATCCATAGCGGCATTGGTCTCGCGCACATACTCAAAGATCACGCCCAGCGCGGCGGCCGTGTTCAGGTCCTCATCCATGTGAGCTTCGAAGTCCGCACGCGCCTTTAGGATGCGGGCGCAAACCTCCGGACACTTCCCCGGATTGAATTTCCCGGTACGCAATCGAAGATCGAAATTGCGCAGACGGTCAATGGCGGTCTCCGCGGCCTCAAGATCAGAAAACGTGAAATTCAGCTTATTGCGGTAGGGCACGGCGGCCAGGCGATAGCGGATGGCTTCGGGGCTGTAGCCGCGCTCAACAACGTCGCGCAGTGTATAGAAGTTGCCCAACGACTTCGACATCTTCTGGCCTTCCACGATCAGGTGCTCAGCATGCAGCCAGAATCGCGCGAAGGGCTTATGGTTGGCGCATTCAGCTTGGGCAATTTCGTTTTCGTGATGCGGAAAGGTGAGGTCAATGCCGCCGGTGTGGATGTCCAGCGTTTCGCCCAAATACTTGTTGGCCATTGCGGAGCACTCAATGTGCCATCCCGGACGCCCTTCGCCAAACGGCGAATCCCAATACGGTTCGCCTTCCTTGCGGCCTTTCCAGAGCACGAAGTCGCGGGCGTCGTCCTTTTCGTATTCGTCCACATCTACGCGCGCCCCGGCCTGCATCCCCTCCATGTGCAGCCGCGAAAGACGTCCGTACTGGGGGAAACTGGCAATGCGAAAGTAGGTGGAGCCATCGCTCTGATACGTGTGCCCGTTGGTTGCCAGGGCGCTGATGGCGTCGATCATCTCCTGGATGTGCTCCGTGGCGCGAACAATGCGTTCCGGTCGTTCCAGGCGCAGCAGGTCACTGTCTTGCAGGTAGGCCGCCTCATACTGCGCGGTGTATTCACCAATGGACTGGTTGTGCGCCATCGCGTTGCGGATGATTTTGTCCTCCACATCCGTGATGTTCATCACATGCTGCAACTGGTATCCGCGGCAGCGCAGCCAGCGGCGCAGGATGTCCTGGAAGGTGAAGGTCCGGAAGTTCCCGATGTGAACGTAATGATAGACCGTGGGTCCGCAGGTGTACATGCGCACCACAGGTGATTCCAGAGGAGCGAATGGCTCCAGTTGCTGCGTGAGGGTATTAAAGAACTTCAGGGCCATGGATGCTCTTGAGGTGGGATTTCGCTTACTAGCATAGCAAGCAGCCCGCGCCCTGCCCGACTCTGCCCGGCCTGCCCGGCCGCTAACGGGCACGCGCCGATAGATTGCTACACTGCAAGCATGACTGTCGTGCTACCGGGACGGCCCGGTCCTGATGAGTATCCCGCCTACGCAGCGAAGTACCTGGCCCGCGTGGAGGAGGACGATATCCTGGCCGCCCTTGGACAGGAAGAGCGTCCTTGCATTGAGTTCACTTTGGCGGCGAATCCTGACCTGGCCAAGACATGGGCGTACGCGCCTGGCAAGTGGACGTTGAACAACGTAATTGGCCATATCTGCGATACAGAGCGCATCCTGGCCTATCGAGCTTTACGGATTGCACGCGGGGACTCCACGGCGCTTCCCGGATTCGACGAGAATGCATTCGCGGCCAACTCGCCTTACTCAACATTCAGTCCGCAGCAGTTGGCCGACGAACTGCACACCGTACGGGCGGCGTCGCTCAGCCTGTTGCGGGGCCTGCGCGCCGAGGACTGGCTACGCCACGGCGCCGCCTCCGGGCAAACCGTGAGCGTGCGCGCCTTGGCGCGGTTCATCTGCGGGCACGAGCGCCATCATCTAGCGATTCTTGAGGAGCGCTACGCACCGCTGCTAGCCGCGTCCTGAGGCCCTAAGCACTGCTTCCGAACGATCAGTACGGGCTTGTTCGGCCGACGCCCCAGGGGCAAACGCTCCTTCGGCGTACAGCCTCAAGCCGCGCGTTTCGCCCTCCGCAACAAGTGCAACCGGTACCTTGCTTACAAAAATAGGACATTTGACGAGTTCCGGTTCTGAAACAATAAAAACCGATGATGCATTTGCCGGTAGTGATTCAAGGCGGGATGGGTGTCGGGGTATCCCACTGGGGACTGGCGCGGGCCGTTTCCTCATACGGACAGTTGGGGGTGGTTTCCGGGACCGCACTGGACCAGGTGCTGTTGCGTAGGCTCCAGGATGGAGACCTCGACGGTCATATGCGTCGCGCCCTTGGCCAGTTTCCATTTCCGCGGATGGCGCAGCGCGTGCTGGAGCAATGGTACATGCCCGGAGGGAAAGCACCCGGTGCGTCCTACCCGCGTACCCCATCGCACACGCCCGACGGCCCGCGAGAGGTCCAGGAACTGTGCGTGGTGGCCAACTTCGTCGAAGTGTACCTGGCCAAGGAAGGTCACCGAAATCCCGTAGGCATCAACTACCTGGAGAAAATCCAATTGCCGCATCTGGCCTCAATGTACGGGGCGATGCTGGCGGGGGTA
>JALOKO010000351.1 GCA_025456495.1 Bryobacterales bacterium
GAGAACGCTTTTTGTCATGGCTACTTCGGATGTCACCACTCTGCTAGCGCGCTGGAGTTCCGGCGATGTCGTTGCCCTTGAGCAGCTGACGCCCATCGTCTACGACGAATTGCGCCGGATCGCGCGGCGGCACCTGGCGCGCGAGCGTCGCGACCATACGCTGCAAAGCACGGCTCTGGTGCACGAGGCCTATATGCGGTTGATTGGCGCTGGCGCGGGCGACTATCAGAACCGTCAGCACTTCTTTGCCGTGGCCGCGCAGGTTATCCGCCGCGTGCTGGTTGATCATGCCCGCGCCGTCAACGCCGCCAAACGCGGCGGCGGTGTGCAGAAGATCTTTCTGGAGGACCAGCCGGAAGCCTCCACTCCCCAGGAAAACGTGGCGGAGGTCCTTGCCCTCCATGAAGCTCTTGATCGTCTTGCGGCGTTCGATCAACAGCAGGCGCGCATCGTGGAGCTTCGCTACTTCGCCGGGCTATCCATCGAAGAGACGGCCGAGGTAGTGGGCGTTTCCCCCGCCACCATCAAGCGCGACTGGGTGATGGCGCGTGCCTGGCTGGCCAGAGAGTTGAAGTCTCCCGAGGCCAAAGGAGCGGCGCCCGGATGACCACCGAACGCTGGCAGCAGGTAAAGGAGGTCTTCCAGCAGGCCCTTGCGGTTGAGCCCCAAGCGCGAGAGTCCTTTCTGCATGGGGCTTGTGGAGAGGATCACGAACTGGCCGCCGAGGTGTTGAGTCTGCTGGAGGCCTCTGCCGAGGATGTGGACATCCTGGACACTCCTAACCATCTGCCCTCTCTGGCGCCGGTGGTAGCGCGGGTGAAGGAGGAATATCAGCGTGGCGACAAGCTGATTGGCCGCGTCATCGGCAATTACCGCATCCAAAGTCTGATCGGCGAAGGCGGGATGGGAAGCGTCTACTTGGCCGTGCGCGAGGACGCCGAGTTCCGGATGCAGGTAGCCATCAAGGTGCTCAACCACACCTCCAGTGGCCTGGAGACGGTAGATCGCTTTCGTCTGGAGCGGCAGATTCTGGCCCGCCTGAATCACCCGTTCATTGCACGTATCTTCGACGGAGGCGTCACCGAGGATGGCCTGCTGTACTTCGTGATGGAGTACATTGAGGGCATTCCGCTGGATGAGTACCTGCGCCGTAAGCAGCCGTCGCTGGAAGCCCGGCTACAGCTGTTCCGCGAGATTTGTTCGGCGGTCAGCTTCGCCCACCAGAACCTGGTGGTGCATAGCGACATCAAGATGGGCAATATCCTCATCATGGATGGGGGCATCCCAAAACTCCTGGATTTCGGAATTTCGCGCTTGCTGGATGCCGAGGGCAAGGAGCGAGACTTCAACCTCGGCGAGCACGACAAGCCCACGGCGCTCACCCCCGCCTACGCCAGTCCAGAGCAATTGCGGGGAGATCAGCTCACTACCGCCAGTGATATCTATTCGTTGGGTGTCCTGCTCTACGAAATGGTGTGTGGGCGCAGACCCTATGAACCGGATCCCGGCAACCCGTTGGGAATTCTCGCCAAGATCGCCAGCGCTCGGCCGCCTCGTCCCAGTGAGATCACCAGCCTGGCCGGAGTGCAGCAGGACCTGGATGCCATCATCCTGAAGAGCATTCAGATGCGGCCGGAAAACCGCTTCATCACAGCCAACCAGTTTGCCCAGGATGTGGCTCGTTATCTGAATCACCAACCGGTTTCCGCATGTCCGGATACCGCCTTTTACCACTCCCGCAAGTTCCTCCGACGGAACCGGGTTGCGGTGGCCGTAGGGCTGCTGGCGGCTGCCAGCCTGCTGGGTGGCGTAGTGGCTTCGTCTCTGTTGGCCAAGCGCGCTGAAATGGAACGGCAGCGTGCCGAAGCCCGGTTTCAGGATGTACGGCAGTTGGCGAGTTCGTTGATTTTTGATCTGGATGCGGATCTCGCCAAGTTGCCGGGCGCCACAGGCGTGCGCGGAAAGCTGGTGGAGCGCGCTTTGGAATACCTTGACCGGCTATCGAATGAATCCTCCGGGGATCCCCAACTCCAGCGCGAGCTGGCCGCCGCCTACGAACGCCTGGGCGACGTGCAGGGCCGTCCCAACGTCGCCAACATTGGCAATAGCGCTTTGGCGCTGGAGTGCTACCGCAAGGCCCTGTCCATTCGGGAAGCCCTGGCCTCCACCGGCACGCCCAGCGCGGACATCAAGGCCGATATTGCGCAAACTTACCAGAGGCTCAGCAGCCTGCAGAAGCTGATGGGCGATTACCGGATGGGCCTGCAGTATGACCGGGACGCGCTGCGCATGAACCAGGAGATGCTGGCCCTGGACCCCGACAACATGGAGTTTCGGCGAAAAGTGGCCAGCAGCTATACCGCCCTTGGCAGCGGGCTGTCCCAAGTCGCTGACTGGGACGGCGCCCTGGAGAGTCGGCGACAGGCGCTGCGAATGTTCGAAGAAATCGTAGCCGCCGGCTCGCAGGACCCTGAAGACAAGCGTGGGTTGTGCCTTGCCCATCGCCGTTTGGGTGGCATCCTACTGATGAAAAAGGACGCCCGGGAGGCGGAGTACCATTTCCGCAAGGCCCTGTCTCTGTCGCAGGAAATGATCCGTGAGAACGCTTCCGACGCGCGGAACCTGAACGACGTGGCGGCCAGCGCCATGTCTTTGGGGGGCTTGTTGTACGACAACGGCCAGTATCAGGAGGCCATGGAACGGTACAGCCAGGCGATTCGGATTCATGAGGATCTAGCAGCGATTGATCCGCTGGATGCCCGCAACCGCAGCCTGCTGGCCT
Source organism: Bryobacterales bacterium (assembly GCA_025456495.1). Classification (GTDB taxonomy): domain Bacteria; phylum Acidobacteriota; class Terriglobia; order Bryobacterales; family Bryobacteraceae; genus JACTMJ01. The sequence continues at coordinate 2,783 of JALOKO010000351.1, forward strand.
CCACCATCTACCGGCTTGCCCGCACCATGATCGCTGCCGGGAATCCGTCCGCGGCTCTGCCACTGGTGCGGAGAACCCTCGAAATGCGCGAGCAGTTGGCGCGCGAAAATCCAATGAATGCCGGTGCGCAGGGCGAGGTGGGGGAATCCCACATGCTCATCGGGGATTGTCATCGGGCCATGGCCAGCAGGGACCGCGCATTGTCCAGTTATCGGCGCGCGATGGCCATTTTTCGTCAGCTCCAAATGGAAGGCAAGGAAAACGCCATCCTCGAAATCCACCGTCGTGAGACGCTGGAGAAGATCCATCTGCTTGAGCGCAGTTAACCCATCAGCCGGATGCGCCACTCACCCGGCAACGCCTGCCCCGTCCAGGATTCCGCGCGCGCGCAGATGTTGTTCCAGGGTCTCCACCCCTACAAACTGCTCCCCGTCGATGCCAAGCGCTCGTGCGGCCTCGATGTTCTCCTGCAGGTCGTCGGTGAAGAAGACCTCCTCAGGCCGGACGCCGACAGCCTCCAGGGCCTGTCGGTAGATGGCGGCGTCCGGCTTCTGCGCACCCACTTCATGCGAGAGGATGAGGTGATGGAAGTGCCGCAGATGCGGGCAGTGCCGCCGCAGGAATTCGAAATGCATGGCGTTGGTGTTGGAGAGCAGCAACAGGGTGTAGCGCGGTCGCAGATCAACCAGCAACTCTTCCGGCACTAACGTCGGAGGCAGAAAGATGCAATTCCAAATCTCGCGGAAATCGTCCAGGCTGCACTCCAGTTCCAGCAAAGCGCTCATTGACTGGAAGAACTGCCCATCGTCCAGGCGGCCACATTCGTAGTCGGGCGCCAGTGTACTGGCCCGCAGGCGAGCGGACATCTCTGCGATGGTAAGCGGACTGCAAGCTTCCAGTGCCCCGTACGAACGCCTGAAGTCGAAGGGAACCAGCACATTGCCGAGATCAAAGAAGAGGGCGCGATAGGGCATGGTTCCAGTCTAGCCCGACGCCAGCCAAGACCCTTCGATAGGCAACGCCCACCACGACGGCCCGTCTCGGCGCACCCCGGAAACCGTCTCGGCGCACCCCGGAAACCGGCCCGGCGCAGCCCGGCGCGGCCCGGCCCACGATGGCCCGCTTCGGCCCACCTTGCGGCCCTACCGCCGCCAACCTTGCCAGCGGCCATTGACTTCCGTCAAGACGCGGAAGCTTAGCCGTCCAGCGCCCAACCCTTGCGATATTCCCGCGCCAGGTAGCTGTTGGCTTCACTGGAATTCGTCACCCGACCCGCGGCCCCGTCATATTCCAGCTTCTTTCCAACGCGATGCGCCACAAGCCCCAGCATCATTTGCTCAATCATCGTCCCTGAATAGTCAAAATCGCAGTGCGTTTTGGAACTGGAGCCATGCGTAAGTCCATCGCTCTTGCCCTTGCAGGCGTCCAACCACTCAGTTTGGAAGGGGTCAATGCGTTCGTTGAATTCCTTGCCAGCCTTCTGGGCGGCCAGCCAGGCATTCACGGAATCGTTGGCCATTCCCAGCGCGGGAGGCAGGCCGCTTTCCATCAGCGCTACTTCGGGGAAGCCGCCGGGCTTGGGGGTTGCGCTCGGCCAGGCCTTCAGGCCGGCGGGAAGGGGCCGGTTCACCGGACGTCCGCCACCCCCAGGACGACGCGGCGCTGCGTTCGCCGTCTGGGTGGGCATGCCCTTGCCCGCCACCAACGGCAACAGGTCTTTTTCAGACCGCCGCTGGTAGTAGGTGAAGTCTCCATCGTCATTATTGGGCAGAACGATGCGGCTGGTGAAGTCAGAGAAGATGATCCCCTTGGTTCCCTCAAAGATGGCTCCGTTGCCAACACGCGAAAGGTCGATGTACCCACGCGGCGCCTCTGGCTTCAGGCCGCCCTGGTACCAAACCAATTCCAGAGGACCCCTCCACGCGTTGGCCGGATGCTGGAAGTGGACCTTCAACTTTACCGGGCAGATGTCGGGGTTGTACTTGTCGCTTACTTCCTGGTCAACCT
>JALOKO010000352.1 GCA_025456495.1 Bryobacterales bacterium
TCCTCATTCCCGCTGTGTACGTGTTCGCCAGCGACTGGCTGGGGCGAAAATGGGCATTGGCCACCGCGGCATATGTGGCCATTTCCAGTTTTCACATCTTCTATGCCCAGGAAGCGCGCAGCATGGCTGTATACACGTTGCTGCTGGTGCTTTCCACGGGCATGCTCTGGCGCGCACTGAAACGACCACAGGCCCTTTTGTATTGGATCCTTTATGTTCTCGTTTCGGCTCTAGCCCTCTATACTCATTTCATCATTCTCTATTTTCTCTTGGGACATGCAACCTTTGTGCTTGCCGAGTTTCTATTCGGAAATCTTTCGCGCTCAAGGTTCCGCTCGTTTGTTCTATCTGGATTTTCTATATTCCTTATCTTTACACCGATGCTGGTAAGGCTGATGTCCTATTCCCAGGGGCCTGGCCAAGAACGTCGATATATGCTGCTAAAGTTCCCTCAGGCATACTTCAGCATGCTCTTCGGCGACTCCTTGATTCCGCTGGATGAGGCTGCGGTGCGCGATGTATCGGGCACGCTGCTGGGCTATGCTCCCATTCTCGCCCTGGCCTGCCTGAGTGCGCTGCTGCTGGCCGTGCTGCTGTGGCGCGGCTGGCGGTGGAGTTCGTTGCGGCTTCCTCTCATCATGACCTTCGTTCCAGCGCTGCTGTGCTGGCTGGTCTCCTTCAAGCTGCCGATGTTCGAAGAACGGTACTTTCTTGCCGCCACCCCTTTCCTCTATCTGCTGGTGGCAGCCGCTGTGTTGGGAGACGGTGGACCCAGGCCCGTGGTGCAGCAGTCTCTGGCCGGCGCGGCAACCGCGGCCTTGCTGCTTTGTCTTTCCATCAGCCTGTACAACTACTACTGGAACCCACGCTTCGGTAAGGAGCAGTGGCGGGAACTGGTTCAGTACGTTCAGCAGCAATCAGAGGGACAGTCCGGCGCGCGTATCCTGGCTGACCCTGACTATCTGGCGGTGCCTGTTCGCTACTATGCAAGCTCCTCCACCGACGTGCGCCACACCACCACCTCGCTGGTTAGGAAATTGGCCGCCGACCAGCAGTTGATCGTCCGGCATGCGGGCGGTTGTGACGGACTGTGGCTGGTGCAGACCCACGCGTACACCGAACTGGTGAAGGACCAGCTACAGCGGGCCTGTGTCCTGAAAGAGGCGCGCCCCTATCCGCGTGGAAAAGGGATCATGCTCTACCGCTTCGCCAGTCATCCCGCTGAGTGATGCGTGGCCTACATGCTGGAGGGCGGCGCGGCAAACCCGGATGCCCATCCTTCACACAAGCCGGATTGAGGATATTGGAGTCCTTGCCACGGGTATACTTGTGGTAGTGGTCGTGGCGGTTACAGCGGGTTCCGTGCCCGTCATTCCAGCGACATACTGACGCGTTCCAGCGAGATACCGAGGCTACATGTCTACCCAGACCAATACGTTGAATTTCCGCAACGTCACCTGGTGGGCGGTCATTGTGCTGGCCCTTGTCTTGCTGTACCAGGTGATTGCGCCCTACATGCAACCCCTGGGGTGGGGAGTAATCCTTGCGATCTTCTTCTACCCGGTTCACAGCCGGGTAAGGAACTGGGTGGGTAATCGCAACCTGGCCGCAACCATCACCCTCTTTCTGGTGCTGGTGACGCTGGTGGGACCCACCGTCTGGTTGAGCATCACCCTGGTGCGGGAAGTGAACAGCGCTGTCCAGGATCTGCCCGAAGGCTTCCTCCAAACCGCCTCCCGCAAGGTAGAAAAGCTGTCCGCCGAGCTGGGTGTGCCCATTGTGGATGTGGAGTTGCAGGTGAAGGAGGCCATCCGGGATGGGGCTGCCTTTCTGGCATCGAAAGCAACGAACATCCTCTCGGTGGTGATTCACTCGTTTCTGCACCTGCTGATCTTCCTGTTGGCGTTGTTCTACCTGCTGCGCGATGGCCCCCGTATTCTGCAGGTCATCAAGGACGTAGCCCCGGTTGGGGAGGAGACGCGCGACCGCATGTTGGGCCAGGCGGCGGACATGATCCAAGCCACCATCCTCAGCAGCGTGGTGGTGTCGGTCGCGCAGGGCTTGCTGGGAGGCATCACCTTCTGGCTGCTGGGACTTCCCTCTCCTCTCATCTGGGGACTGGTGATTGGCGTACTGGCTTTCCTGCCGGTCATCGGACCCAGTCTGGTCTGGGCGCCGATTGGCACCTATCTGATGTTCAACGGCGAGCCTGGACGCGGTCTATTGCTGATCGTATTGGGCTTCGTCTTTGTCAGCAGTTCCGACAAGGTGATGCGGCCGCTGTTGATCGCCGGTCGCGCCCGCCTGAATGAACTGTTGGTGCTGGTAAGCCTGCTGGGCGGCCTGGAAGCGTTCGGGTTCATCGGCATCATTCTGGGGCCGGTGATTGTGGCCACCTGCGTGGGTATGCTGAAGGGCTATCGGGAGGCGCTGGTGGACGCCCAGGACACGGTGGCCGTCCTGCCGTTAGGCGCGTTGACGAAGGCATCGGAGACCGCCAGCGTCCGCTGATGCACAGGGACTGCGATGATCGCTGCGTCGCTTGGCGCGGCTGCGTTTCGCGTATGATGTGGGGGGAAGTAGAAGGGCAACGGGATTGAAGGATCTGAAGGGTAAGACCGCGATCGTAACTGGAGCGGGCCGCGGGATTGGGAAGCGGCTGGCGTTGGGCTTGGCGGAGGCAGGGTGCCGTGTGGCTCTCGTCGCGCGCACCGCCGCCCAGTTGCAGCTTACGCAGTTGGAGATTGAGGCCAAGGGTGGCGCGGGCTTGCCGTATGTGGCCGATGTCTGTAGTTACGCCACCTTGGAGACGGTTACGCGTCAGATTCGGGCCGACCTTGGTCCGGTGGATGTCCTGGTGGCGGCCGCCGGCGTACAAGGGCCAATCGGCCCTTTCTGGCAGACTGACCCTAGCGAATGGAACCAGACCGTGGAGACCAACCTGATGGGGGTAATGCACACCATTCGCCTGGTACTTCCGGAAATGGTAACCCGGCGCAAGGGGAAGATTGTGGTGGTGGGAGGACGGGGTGTTTCCCATGCACGGCCCTACTTCACGGCCTACGCGGCGTCTAAGGCGGCGTTGGGGCGACTTGTGGAAAGCCTGGCTGAAGAACTGGTGGAGCACAATGTGCAGGTGAACTGCCTGGCCCCGGGGAACACCTACACCCACATGACTGACCAGATTCTGGACGCCGGTGAGCGGGCAGGATGGCGTGACCAGGAAACGGCGGTGAAGGTGCGGCAGACCGGTGGAGTGGCGCCGCAGAAACAGATTGAGCCCGCACTGTTCCTGGCCTCCTCACAGTCCAACCACGTCACCGGCAAGATCATCCATGTGGATGATGATTGGAAGACCTTGCTGGAAAGCACCGTGCCTGCCGAGTTGTACACGTTGCGCCGGGTACAGAGGGCCTGAAGCGCCATCCAATTGCTGAGGAGTGGCGGCGACGGAACAGCGCCAGCGACCTGCTCCTCAGGGCTCGTCCATACCCGAGGGCGCCCAGTCCCACGGGCGCAGATCGTATTCGAAGCGCTGCATGTCCACCTTTTCGCCGACGAAACGAACTCCTTCGGCCTCCAACAGGCGACGTTGGGTGTCGCCATGATCGAAGCAGGTCTTGATGGCGCCATCCGCCCCCACCACGCGCTGCCAGGGAAGCTCGCCGCCGTCGCGACGCAGCAATTGGGCAGCCTGTCGGTGATAGCCAGGATACCCGGCAGCAGCGGCCACCTTCCCGTATGACGAAACGAACCCAAGTGGGATGTTGGCGATGACACGACGCATGGCCTCGTCACGCGCGGCGTTGGGCCGGGTTCGTCGCAGCGAGCGCTGGAAGGGGTCCGGGCGACGGTAGCTGGGGTCTGCCTGCTTCGGTGGCGCCTTCACGGTGGATGCTTCCTTTGCCGCAGCATCCGGCGAGCGACTCACGCTCAAGGCATGGAGCTGCATCCATCAGTATGACAAACCAGCGTCGATGACCTTGAATGAGTAGGATCCGCTCACCGGAGGGCTGGAGTTGTTCCAACAACGACCGGTTACAGCCAGCAGGGCGAGGGCTGTTGATTGGATATCCTGGACCTATGAGCTATCTCGACAACCTGGAGAACAGCCTCAAGGCGCTTGAATCCAGCGAAGAGCGGGACCCCGCCGCTGTGGCGGCGCAACAGCAGCGCCGAGCTGAGGAGCGGAATGCCGCCGTGCTTCGCGCTCCCTACGTGCGCGCCCTGAAGTCCAGCGCTTTCACCGGACAGTTGCTGGGGGCTTGCCGGAAGCTGGGACCCACGCTCGGGGTGTATGTCCAGGTAACCTGGGTGGACGAAGCGCTACGCTTGGATGTTCGCGAGCACCGCCTGTCGCTTACCCCAACCTCTGAGGGAATTGAAGCGATCTTCTCGCGCGATCAGAAGGAATTGCAACGGTACGCAATCTCTCTGGATGGCGACGGCGAAGCCCTTGCCCGCCAATGGCTGGAGGGCCTCCCCCGCTAGAGCCCATCAAAGGTCGGCCCATCGCGCACGGCCCATCGTTTATCGCCCACCGCAGCGTTGTGGCGGCTTAGGCCGCATCCGGGGTTTCCGGATACCCCAGCCTGCCGCCACGGCGGCTTACCCGCCGCATGTCCCTTTCCAGGAAGCGTACAATCCGCGTCAGGTTGGCCGCTGCCTTCCACCGCTCAGAATGCGGCACGGTAGATTGCGGCGCATCCAGAACGGCTTGCAGTTCCAGCGCCATGTTACGCAGAGACTCCGCGCACCTTGCCTCGAGTTCCGTTCGGTATTCCTCG
>JALOKO010000353.1 GCA_025456495.1 Bryobacterales bacterium
CGCCGCTCCTCCATGCCCACCCGCCGCTTTGCGCTGTTCATGTCTCCAGTCTGTGCCTAGGACAGGGCGCCGACAAGATGGGTTTACGGGACGGGTACGTTGTTCAGAATCTGGAACTTGCGTTCATCGGGGTAAGCGGGGCGTTCCAGGAAGTTTGCACGCCCGTAGCTGAAGCCGCCGACAAAGACCTGCGGCGGCGCCTCGTTGCCGAACTGGAACTCGTGGTTGCGCGCCCACTGAACACGGAGTTCGTTGATTTGCGTTGGGGACACCAGCGAGGTAAGGCGGGCGTTCGTGCTCCAAATGCGCACATCGTCGCTGCCATTCCGGCCCACATTTCCAAGCACCAGCGGCGTCTGGATGGCGTTCTGGCCGGTGGCCAGCAACTGGTTATAGAACACGCTTAGCGTGTGCTTTTCCGTGAGGTTCCAGTCGACCTTCGCCAAGCCCAGCCATTGGTTTGCGTTCCTGGGGATCGCGTTACCGGGCTGTCCCCCGGGGAACCGGCTGCGCAGATCCGCAACACCCGCCTCAAATGCCTGCAGGTTGGCGGGGGTCGCCTGCGCCCCGGTGGGGGCGCCCACTTCCAGGACGCGCGAGAGATCCTCAGTCACTAGCGGGAAGTTGCGCAACTGCTGGTCGTAATTGAGGAAAAAGAACATCTTGTCCTGTTGGATGGGGCCGGAAATTGACCCACCGAATTGCTGGCGGCGTTCTTCGGGACGAAAGCTGGCCAGGGGGTCACGGGCGTTGAGGTTTTGGTCGCGATAATACCAGAATGCATCGCCATGAAAATCGTTGTTGCCGCTGCGAATGACTGCGTTCACGCTGCCGCCGGATGCACGGCCGAACTCGGCCAGAAAGGCTCCGCGGCCGATCTGGAACTCCTGGATGGCGTTGGCCGAAACGTTACCTGCGATGCGAGTGCGCCCGCGCGCCTCGCTGAACAACGATTGGTTGTCGTCGTTGCCTTCGATCATGAAGTTGTTGAACACGCCCGACTGGCCGCGGTAGCTAAGCAACCCGAAGCGCCCGTCACGGGTGACTCCGGGCATCAACAGCGCGAACTGGTCGTAGCGGCGCCCGTTGATGGGCAGGTCTTGCACCATTTTGCGGTCAACCAGCGATACCTCCGCGGTGCGCGTGGTGTCGATATCTACCTCTGCTTCCACGGTAACCACTTCGCTGATATTGCCCAGTTGCATTTCCAGGCGCAATATAGCCGTGGCGCCTACGGTGACGATGACCTGAGTCTGCTCTAGAACGCGGAAGCCCTCTGCCTCCACACGCACTGTGTACGAACCAGGTTGCAGCACCTGAGCGCTGAAATCTCCTTGTTGATTGCTGAGGGCGGCGCGTTGCAAACCGGTCCCATCATTTTTTACTGTCACGCTGGCGCCAACAATGGAGCGACCACTCGGATCGGTTACTCGCCCACTGATCGCACCAGAGCCCAATTGCGATTGTCCGAACGCGATGGCCGCGATCAGGACAACCAAGACGACAAGTTTCATGTTTCCACCTTGCTTGAATTAGGGTTTTCCCAAATTCTTAAGGTACTGGAAGTACATGAATGTAGAATTACGGAACAAAGTATAAAGAATTAATCCTCTATTCATTCCACGATCCGAGCTTAAAAAATAAAACACAACTCAAGAAGCGGTGCTCCCACGGTGGGCGGTACTTCACCATCGGGGGGATTCCTGAGGAGAATTGCGTCAACCTGCCATGAACTCACGGGCGCTTTCCCGTTCCTGAGCCATCGATTTCGCGCGCTGCAGGTCGAGCTTGCCGGTGGGCAGCAGGGGGAGCTCGGGCACCAGGTGGATGCTCTCCGCTTTGGGAATCCAGAGGCGCGGGATGTCACTGGCGGCTAGCGCACGATTGAGTTGGCGTCCGTCCTGGTCTGGGTTGGTGTGCAGCAGGACGAGACGCTCGCCTTTCTGCGCGTCGGGAAGCGCCACTACCAGGCAGGTCTCCAGGCCGGTGGCTTCGCGGACTGCTTCCTCCACGCGGATGAGTGGCACCATCTCGCCGGCGATCTTGCTGAAGCGGCTCAAGCGATCAGTGAGGGTGAGGAAACCATCGGCATCCAGGGCGCCAATGTCGCCGGTGATGTACCACCCGTCGCGGAGGGCATCCTGGGTGCGCTGCGGCTGGTTCCAGTAGCCCAGCATCCGCGAGGGGCCGCCCGAAAGGATAAGGCCCTGCTGTCCGGTGGGTACGGGCGCGAAGGATTCCGGATCGACCACGCGCAGTGTGACGCCGGGCATGGGCTGGCCGACGGTGCCGGGTTTGCTGCCAGTTTGCGGCCAGACCGGGTGCTCTGCGTTGGGGGCGTTTACGCTGATGACGGGCGACATCTCAGTGGCGCCGTAGCCCTCGTAGGCGGGTACGCCATAGCGGGCGACGAAATCCTGATAGAGCTGCGCAGGCATCTTTTCAGCGCCAGTGATCACCAGGCGCAGGGTGGCAAACTGTTCCGGCGTACACACCCTTAGGTAGTTGCGCAGGAAGGTGGGTGTGGCTAACAGCATGGTGACACGGAAACGCTGTACCAGGTCACCGACAGCCTTGGCATCCAAGGGGTTGGGATGGTAGGCCACGCGGGCGCCCACCATCAGTGGGAAGCACAAGGTGTACGCGAAGCCAAAAGAATGGAAGAGCGGCAGAATGCCCGCGATGGCGTCGTGGTCTTCGATGTGGAAGAGTTGCTGCGCACCCTCAACGTTGGCCAGCACGCCGCGATGGGAGAGCATGACGCCCTTGGGCTCCCCGCTGCTGCCACTGGAGAAGATGATGGTGGCCACGTCGCCGGGTTTGGCGTTGGCGGCGCCCAGCAAGGACAGCAGCAGGCGTTGCGGCAGCAGGCGCGCCATGAGCATTGCGCGCAGTTTGGCTCCGCTACCGAAGGCGGCCATGAGGTCCTCCAGGTAGACCGCGCCGGCAGGCTCTTCAATCTTGGCTTTCTTCAGGAACTGTCTGGAAGTGAGCACGGTCAGGATGCCGCACTGCTGGCAGGCGGAGGCGATCGCCGCAGGGCCGACTGTGAAGTTGAGGTTCACCGGAACCTTGCCTGCCAGCAGCGTGCCGAGGTTGGCCAGGGCGCCTCCAACTGAGGCAGGCAGCAGCAAGCCGATGCGCTCCTCGGCGGTTCGTTGTCGACGCAGCCAACCAGCGAACATCACTGAGCCGATGAGGGCGCGGCCATAGGAGAGGTCCTTGCCGGAGGTGTCCTGCAAGGCTTTGCGATTCCAGAAGCGGCGGGCGTTGCCAAGGAAGCGGGCGGCAATCGTGGTGTCCACGCGAGGTGCGGCGGCCATGGCGGTGGCGCCCAATTCCAAAACGGTTTGGCGTGCGGCTTCAGCGGTGACGCTCGCGGGTAACGCTTCGCCAAAGGTCACCTGGATGCGGCGTCGCAGGGCGCTGCGTTTGAAGAGTGGGCGACCGTTGGCGGCTTGGCTGAAGGTGCTTCCCCAGACCCCGTTGAGGTGTACGGGGATGACGGGGACATCGAACCCTTCCAGGATGCGCTCCATGCCGCGTTGGAAGCGATGGATGTTGCCAGTGCGGGTGAGGGAGCCTTCCGGGAAGATGCACACCAGTTCACCGCGCGAGAGGGCTTCGCGGGCGGCGGTGATGGATTCCATGACTGCCTTGCGTCCGAGGGGCACGGGGATGGCGCCGATGGGGGCAAGCAGCCAGCGGAACTTGCGGTAGTAGGTATCCATGATGAGGAACCGGGCGATGCGCGGCAGGCAGGCGCCGATGAGGAAGCCGTCAATGAAGCTGACGTGATTGGCGATGATGAGGGCGGGTCCGCGCGCGGGCACCACGTTCGCACCCTGGACACGGAAGGCGTACACCAGGCGGAGGATGCTGCCCAGCACCAGGCGAAGGGCATCCTCGGGTGTGTACCACAACACCACCAGGGTGCTGGCGACGGTGAAAAGGGCGGCGACGATGATGACCGCGTCGGGCGACCATCCCAGCAGGCTGGTGAGCAGCCACAAGACGGCGGAAGCCATCAGCATGGCGATGGCGTTGAAGAAGTTGTTCACGCCCATGATGCGGCCCTTTTCGTGGGCGGCGGGACGGTGTTGCAACAGGGCATTGAGGGGCACGATGAAGAGTCCGCCAAAGGCGCCCATCAGCATCAGGGCCATCATGGTGAAGCCGAAGTGCGGGGCGGCCAGCACCACGCCTAGGGCGCTTAGGCCCATGCCCAGGCAGCCGGGCACCACCAGTCCCAGCTCAATGTGATCGCCGGAGATGCGGCCCGCCAACAGACTGCCTGCGCCGATGCCCACAGCCAGACCAGCCACCAGGATGCCGGCGCCAGAATCGTTCAGGTTCATGGACTGCTTGGCGAACAGCAGCAGGTCCATCTGGAAAAGGGCGCCCAGGAACCAGAAGAACGAGATGCCGGTGATGGTGAGCAGCAGGGTGCGATCAGCCAGCACGGTGCGGGTGCCTAGCATCACCTCGCGCACCGGGTTCCAACGGAAAGGCTCAGGGCGCGTGGGGCTGGGTACACGGCCAATGCCGAAGCTGGTGAGGCTGCCCAACGCGGCCACGGCAATCAACACCAGCGCGATTTTCCAGGTGCTGGTCCCCCAGTACTGGAACAGGAATCCGGCGGCTGTGGTGCCCAGGATAATGGCCACAAAGGTACTCATCTCCAGCAGGCCATTGGCGCGCGAGAGCTCCTTTTCCGGAAGCAGTTCGGGAAGGATGCCGTACTTGGCGGGGCCGAAGAAGGTGGATTGCAGGGCCATGACGAA
>JALOKO010000354.1 GCA_025456495.1 Bryobacterales bacterium
ACCTCGTGGCGCTTAACCGCCGAACTGCGCCTTGGCCACCAGAAAGGCAACCCCCACCAGAAAGCCCAGCGCCGCCTCATATTCGCGGTTGTGCAGATACTGCTGGAACGAAAAACGCGCGGACGCCGGGTACGGTCGGCAGTACGGCACAAACAACGGCACCTTCGCGGCGTACTTGGGAAAGTCAGCAAACAGGTTCCGCAGGTGCTGCTCCTCCAGCATCACGGCGGGCAGATAGATCAACAGGAACACCGCCGCGAACAGCACGGCCAGCGCGGGCTGCGCCGTGGCGGCGGCAAGGCCCATCGCCACCATCAGCGTCCCAAGATACAGCGGATTCCGCACAAAGCGATAGGGTCCGCTGGTGGTGAGGGTAGCGTTCTTGCGCAGGTGGCCGGCGGCCCAGGCGCGCAGCAGCAACCCGGGTAGGGCAAGCGACGTTCCCATCCACACACTCTGCGCCGTAGGCTGCGAAAACCAGGCAAAGGCAGCCACCAGCAAAAAGCCTGTAGGCACGCGCAGCCGCGCCACCAGGTCTGCGTAAGCTTTCGGGAAGAGCATGGATACAGGCTTGGGCATCAGGGTTCCTCAACTGCTGGGCGGACACCGCTGTCCACGGCGCGGATGGCCTGCAGAAGGGCTTCCAGAACAAGCTGCGGCCTCAATTGTCGCATCTCTTCCAGAATCGCACTGCCGCGCTTGTAGGACGTGACAATGCCGTCTGGGCGCAGCACCCGGATGGCGTTGCCCGCAAGCGAATGGGGTCCGTTGCGTTCCGGGTTCGTGGGTCCAAACAGCGCCACGCCAGGCTTGCCCAGCGTGGCGGCCAGGTGCAAGGGTCCACTGTCCAAACCCACAACAGCGGTGGCGCGGCGGCTGGCGTCAATCAATCCAGCAATGCTGCTGCAGTGGATGTGGACGCCATCCAGGCGATGCAGGCGCGGACGGTCGCGTTCGGCAATATTCAGCACAAGCGTCAGGCCATGCGGCTGCAGTAACCGCGCCAGCTCGCCATAGTGTTCCAGTGGCCACTGCTTGCTGGTCCATCCGGCCAGAGGGGCCGCCAGCACAAAGGGCGAGGCCGGAAGGTCGCCATCCGGTCGCCCGCCGGGAATCCAGCAGGGCTGCGGTTGTGCATTGGCGCCCAGCGCCCGAACCACCTCCAGATGCTGCTGCACGACGTGCGTCGCCGTCGGACGCGCATGATGCGTGTAGAAGGCTGCCGCCAGCGGCTCTCGCGCCCACTGTCGGCTGTAGCCCATCCGGATGGGCGCGCGGCTCAACCGCGACAGCACAGCGCTCTGCAGCAATCCTTGCAGGTCCAGCGCGATGTCGTATCGTTGCGCGCGCAACGCCGCCACCACATCACGCAAGCTGGCCCACGAATCGCGCCGGTACGGGACCAACCCCTCCAGCAGCGGGTGCCCCTCCAGCAAGGGCATCCATTGCGGCTTCACCAACCATTGGATGCGCAGCTTGGGGAAGGAACGCGCGAGGGTCTCCACGGCGGGCAGCGCATGGAGAATATCCCCCATCGCGCCCAACCGCAGCAGCAGCAGGCGTTGCTCGCCCATCGGATCCAGCATCGGCTAGTCCGCTGAGGTCAACTTCTGCTTGGCGTGGATATGGGTAATCAAGGCATCCCGCGCCGCCGCGTCCTGTGCCCGGTCGTCATGCACTTCGGCCTTGCCGGCAGCCATGGCCAGAAGGCTTGGGTCCTGTTCGAATGCCGTCACGCAATCCACACTCGCCAGGCTGGCCACCAGCTCGCAACGGGCGGCCACGGGCAACAGCGGGTTCTCACCGGGGGTCACGGCCACCACCTGCCAGCAGCCGTCGGCACGGCGTCCAGCCAGCCTTTCGGCATGGCTTGCCAGCACGGGATCGTACTCGCCCAGCGAAATCACCAGGCGCTTGCCTTCGGCCTTGGCTTGCATTGCGGCGCGAAAGGCGCCATCGAAATCAACGATCTTGTTTCTGGTGTCCACAGCACTCTTCCATGAACTCGCGGGCACGGCGGGGGCCAAGGCCAAGCGTTCGTCCAAGCACAAAAAACGCCCATTGCTCCCCGGTGCGGAGAAACTTCAGGGCAGCATCATCCACGCGCAGCAGCGGCAACACCGGCTGCAAACTGCTGGCCGCGGCCTCCTCCATCCAGGGTCGAAGGTGATCCTCGATGGCATCCGCGCAGGCGCCTACCAGCACCACCAGATCGAATCCGGTCCAGCGGGCGTAGGCTTGTTCGCACAACGCGGGAATTGTCTCCACGAAGAGCGTCTCTTCCAGGATAAGCTGGCTGAGCTTCCGGCGCACAGCCGGGCTGGCCATCCCCAGCAGGTTCACCCGCACTCCCAACTCCGTGAGGCCGGCCCAATGCTTCACGCTGGCCGAAAACTCCCCGGCAATCAGCACGCGATAGCGGCTGAAGTCGGCGCCAGCGGCGCTGTCCGGCGGATCGGTGAAATGCGCGCTCATCCCAGTTGCACCAGTTCCCTTGCGGCTTCAGACACCCGTTGCGGACTCACCCCCGTCATGCAGCGATGATCAATCGGGCAATCCTTCAACATGCAGGGGCTGCACTCCACCGGCTGGCGAATCACCCGCGTGTGCGCTCCCAGCGGGCCGGTTTCCTCCTCAATGGTAGGTCCGAACACCGCCACCGTGGGAACACCCGCCGCCGCCGCCACGTGCATGCCGCCGGAATCGTTGGTCAGCAGCACCCGGCACGCCGCAATGGCGCAGATGAAGTCCGCCAGGCTGGTGGAGCCGGCCAAGCTTTGCACCTCCACGCCACGCGCGCCAATGGCCTGCGCGATCTCATCGCAAAGCTGGCTTTCCGTAGGAGTGCCAAACAGCGCGACAGGCGCCGCATGTTGCACGGCGGCCTGACAGGCGGCTTCCGCGAAGAAGTCTGGCGGCCATTGCTTGGCGCGGCTGTTGGCGGCGCCGGGGCTCACCGCGATGGGCGGTTGATGGATGCCCGCCCGGGCCAGCACCTCGCGTCCTCTTGCCAGCGATGACGCGCTTAGCTGCAATCGCGGCACGGCGTCCTTGGGCAAGGCTTCCGCGATCCCCAGGCGGCGCAACATCTCCAGGTAGTAATACGCCTCATGGCGCGGGATCTCGCCCTTCGCGGGAAGCGCCACAGCACGATGCAGCAGCAGCCCACGTCCGTCGCGCGCATAGCCGACACACTCTCCCACCCCCGCCAGGCGCATCGTCAGGGCGGATTCAAACGAGTTGGGAAGCACGAATCCCAGGCGGAAGCGCTGCGCGCGCAAGCCGCGCGCTGTTCGCAGCACGGCCCGCCAACCGCCCGCCGCCCGCGGACCCGGCAACACGATCACGTCGTCGCAATGCCCGCTCAAGCGGTAAATGTCCGCCACCACGGGACGCGCCAGCACCGCCAGATGCTCTCCCCGCGTCGCCGCCCGCAAGGCCTCCACCGCAGGCAGGCTCATCACGGCGTCACCCAGCCAATTGGGGGCGCGCACCAGGACGCCGCTTGCACTGCTCATGACGACAAATCCCCACCAGGCCCGGCGCTAGTCATGGGATTGCTTCGGAGCCGATTGCCCGTTGGGCTGAACGGGAAGGCCCCATCCCCTGGGATTCGCCGGCGCCGGCTTTGTCTCCTCCGCTTTCGGACGCGTCGTCGGCGCCGTCCCCCAGCCACGTGGGCCTTCCGTGGACGGCGCCTGCGTCGCTGGCTTACCCGGGCCGTCTCCACCACCAGGCGCGGGATCCCATCCAGAGAGCCCCTCCTTCGATGGCGGCTGGGCGTCCGTAGCGGGCGAGGCGGCTGGGATGCTTGTGCCCCAGCCATCCACGGGTTGCCCCAGGTCACGGAAGCCGTCCTCGGCCTGTTGCCGCGTTTGTGGGCTGGAGGATTCACCAGAGGCCGTCTGCGCCGCAGGCCGCTGGATGGCAGGCGCCTTCACGTTCCATTGCGGCAGCGGCTCTGGCGCCGGCCGCGTCCTGGCAGGCAACCAGGGCATCGTCTGGCTGATGGCCGTCGTCTGCGCTGCCGTCATATTGGATGGGGCGCCCACGCCCAGATAGGGGTTGAACACATAGTCCAACGAAACCGGGAGTTCGCTGGGGTAGCGCAGGTTCCGCGTAAAGCCATAGGCCGGGTCTAACCCCCATTGGCCACGCGCCAGAATGCCCGCCTGCAGGGTCCGGCCATCGTGCCAACCCCAGAAGGGCTTAGCCTTGTTGGCCGCATGCTTCACACCCAGAAACGCGCCGCCCAACAGCGCCCGGGACGGCGTGGGGCGATCCCCGAAGGGCTGGTAGGTGTAAAAGTCCGCGAAGCTGCGCTCCCCCGCATTGCTGCTCTCGCTGCGTAACCACCAATGCTCGTAGATGGGAAGCAGCGCGTAGCCGACGTTCACCGCGCCCGCATGAAAGGGACGCTCCGCCACACCCTTGTACGTATACGTAATGCCCGTGGTGCCCGGCAGCCAGTCCATCACCTGATGTTCAAACTGCACCGTCGCTGTCTGACTCCCGAGCTATAGACTCGAGACATTCCTGTTCCGGAAATCGAGTCCGGGTATCGCTTAATTAACTGACTTTACAACTCTTCCTCCGTAAACTCTGTTAAGTGGCCTCTGTAATGGCAAGTGTCATTTGGGACACTAAATGTTAGGGGTGTGCGGAATGGATTTGTTAATTTCGGACGGTTCGGAACGGTTTTTGACAAAAGTCGGACGGTTCGGAATTCGGTTCGGTTCGGAATCCTGAAAAACCGCGGTTCGGTTCGGAAAACATCGAAAAT
>JALOKO010000355.1 GCA_025456495.1 Bryobacterales bacterium
GACCATCACTAAACGATTGAAAATAAATGCATATAGGCGAGGTACCCGGATAGAACTAGGCGCCCGCTTGCCGTGCGCATTTCCGTTTCGGCCAAAGGGGGGTTGACCGTGAGGGTACTATAGTACCCCGCGTTGACAGCGCGGGCAAAAGTAGGTGCTTCGTCCGCCTTGGGCCATCCTGGCCACCAAGGTCCGGCAGCGGGGGCAGGGAAGCCCTTCCCGTCCGTATACCGCCATGGGATATTCGTCGGCCTCGGCAAAATGCCCGGGCTTGGCGTAAGCCCTTTCACAACAAGGGATTGCGACTTCCAACACCTGGCGGATGGCAGAGTACAGCCGGCCCAGCCGAACGGTACTGAGCGCGGCCGTGGGCGCGGCTGGATGGATGCGCGCCTCGTACAACGCCTCTGCCGCATAAATATTGCCCAGCCCCGCGATCTTGGACTGGTCCATCAGGAATAGCTTTGCTGGCATCTGCGACTTCCGGGCAATGTCAACAAATGTTTTCAGGGAAAATGTGCCATCCAGCGGTTCGGGACCCAGGGGCGGCAGAGAGGCAGCCAGATCGTCGGTTGCAACCGCATGGACCCGGCCCAAACAGCGCGGATCGTCAAAGGTGAGCGCGCGGCCATCCTCCAAGGTAAAGAGGAGGCGCGCGCGGAGCGGCGGAAACCGGCAATCTGGCAGGACGTAGACGTTGCCGGTCATGCGCAGGTGCATGTGGAGGGTGACGCCGTTGTCCAACGGCAGAAACAGGTGCTTGGCCCGACGGCGGGCATCGATGATCCGAGCCCCCTCAATGCTGGCGCGGAAGGCATTCACTTCCTGGGGTGCGATGGTTCCAGCGCGGCGCACGTCCGAATGCACAATCCGCGCGCCCACCGCGTCTCGCTGCAGGCGACGCCGTACCGCTTCTACCTCGGGGAGCTCTGGCATCGATTCTGTTGGATCCGCTAAGGCTGCCACCGGATGCAGAAGCCGCTGCGGTGGCGTATTCGGCCTGAGATCGGCCGATTGTGCGCGCGGACCTGTCAGCGGCTGGCGCTACCGCAACAGCGTGACCTCCAGGGGTGAACCGCTGGTGAGACCCAGTGCTTTGGCCGCCGACCCCTGGTTCCGCGATATCTCCCAGAAGCCCGCGCTGCCACGAATGAGAAAGAACTCCCCCTCAGCGGCATCCGCGTAGCAAGCCCGAATGGCGGCAATGCTTTCCATGCCCGCCTGCATCTCCAGACTGCCTGGCTCCCAAGGAAAGTCGTTGGTGGTGAAGTTCGTGATGAGGTTGCCGAAGTGATCCACCTTCAGCACGGCGCCGTTCCAAAAGCGCTTTCCGGTGCGGACGGGAAGATCCCAATCCTGCCGCAGGGCATCTTCGATTTTCGGGCCAGCACTGTCGGGCCTGCGCCCCGCGGCCAGGTGCGCGGCTACCGGTGCAAAGACATCCCGGCCGTGGAAGGTGCTGCTGGGGTGAGGCAGCATCCACTTGGGGTTCTCAACCGATCGCACGGTATAGCCGGGCCGGGTGGGCTGACCGGGTCTCGTTTTCGCTTTCGCCAGCCGCGCGGCTTCGCGAAACAGCATGGAGAAGACGCCATTGTCTGGCCCTACAAACCAATGGCCAAGAGCGTTCACCAGCAGGGCGCGACGCACGCCGAGAAGAGCACGACCGACCGCGTCGGCCAGCTCAACGCGGCTTTGGTGTAACGCAAAGCCAGCTTCCGGTATCGCAAAGGGACGAATTTCATGAGTGAGGTGGACCACCCGGGCGTGGTGGCAGCGGCCCAGAATGACCGCTTCCATCAGTCCCGCGTAGGGGTCAGAGAGGCCGAAGTCCGTGATCAGGCTGATGATGGGGGGTGCTGCCGAGGACGCGGTCACCGAAGTGGATGCGCCGGATTGGGTTACCGATGGGGCAGGCTGCGTCTGACGATTGGGGGTTTTCGGCATGAGGGGATTCCACGGCCCGGGGTGAACGTGCCCGAGCCTCTGCAATGCATCGTACCGCGACCGGTGTCGCCCGGAGTTGGGGGAGTCGCCCGGAGTTGGGGGAGGGCACGCGATACGGCGCAGGGGTAGGGAATCGGGTTTACCGCCCGCGACTTCGCTATCCTGGCAGAGCATGTCCGGGCTATTTCAATCTTCGTTTGTCGTGGGTAGCTTTGATGCGGATGCCTTAGGCGAAATGCGGCCGAATGCACTGGTGCGCCGCCTGCAGGAGGCCGCTGACGGCCACGCGCGCCAGCATCAACTTGCCGTGGATCAGTTGCTGGCCACTGGTCGCACTTGGGTGCTACGGGAGTTCCATTTCCGCGTACACCGTGTCCCCCGATTTCAGGAAGTCTGCAGGGTAACTACCTGGGCGTCGGCGCGGTCCGCGGGACTGCGGGCGGTGCGCGATTTCGTCATGGAGTCACACAGTGGCGAAACTCTCGCGGTGGCCACCAGTTTGTGGCTGATGCTGGATACCACACGGTGGAAGCTCATCCGCCTGCCACAGGAGGTCTTCGCGATGGTAAATCCAGATCCTGAACCGGTAGTGGAACCGCTGGAGCTTGGAGAGGTCCAGGAGGACACCCGGGGTCCGCTGGAAGTGGAAGTTCACTGGTTGGACGTGGACTTCAACGGCCACGTAAACAATGCGCGCTATCTGGACTGGATGTTGGCGGCAATTCCAGACAGCCAGTGGAGCCAGCAGCGGATGATCGCCATGGGAATTGACTTCCAAGCCGAGGCTCGGCCGGGCGATCATTTGTGGGTTCGGGGTCAGCCAGATCCGAACCAGCCGCATGCCTACCATACGCGCATTGACCACGCATCGGGAAAGGCGCTGGTGCGTGGGAGCAGTTGGTGGGAGGCTCGCGCGTGAGGGTGACGGCGGATGACGGACAGGCAAAACGCCGATAATACATAACATGTGTCAACTGCTGGTGCCGAGGGTGGCGCTGTAGTTGAACCACAGATCATGACTAGAGACCCCTCCCTAGTGGGGAGGGCTGTGTCCAGCGGGCGATCGCCGCGTGGCGTGCACTGGCGGTGCGTTGATCTTGGGTCTGGCGTTCGACGCGCGCGCGGCCGCCGCGTCGGCCTAGCTCGGCCGCTGCGGCGCGATCTCCCGCGTCAAGCAGCGTCCCTAACTTCGGCTTCGGCTTCCGATTGCGCGTGGCGCGATCCATGGGGTCGAGTATATGCGAACCGCTGGCGCTACGCAAGTTCCCATCGGTACGAAAGTACCTAGACAACAGTGCAGTGTGGTAATTGATCCATCAATTACCACACCCCAGTGTGGGTATTTCCCACACACCAGTGTGGGTATTTCCCACACACCAGTGTGGGTATTTGGGCGGGGCACTATATTAGCTGGAAAAAAGAAGAAGGTCCGTTAGAGAAGCTGTATGTGTGTAGGTATCTTTGTGTGGGGCATGCACACCCACAGGCGGGCTTAGGATGCCCGATGCATCGGGTCACAAATGCGGCTAGCGATCTGGTCGTACAGCACGGCGAGGACGATGGCCTCTTCCTCTGGTCGGACCTCAGCCATTTCCGCGTCCAGAAACTCGCCTACCCGCTGCTGAATCTGTTCGACCGTCCGGTATTGATAGCCGTAGCCGCCGCGCTCGAGGAACCGCTGCGCTAGCGGACCCATGTGCCAGGTCCAGGTGCCTGGCGGCAACATCGTGCGCGCCATCTCCTTCCACTCCCCGTCCCCCTCGGTGTAGGTCCACAGGATGTATTCGTTGTCCTGCGTGTGACGGTTCCAGCCGCGCAGCGGCTTTGGGTTGCCCGCGTACTCCAGCAGGAGCGCCGGCCGCGGCCAGGTCTCATCAGGCCATAGATCCCCTTCTTTCATCCGGCGACCAGGCGTGAGGATCTTACCCTCGAACCACCAGCCATGGCGCGGTCGCAGGCGCACAGAACTAACCAGCTTTGCGTAGGTGCCTCCGCAGCGGGACTTGCAACTGGAGGGAATCCGGATCAGAGTTTCCATACCCCAACCCTAATCGGCAACAGCACACACGCCAACCGTTACTTTGGTACTAAGCGTTTCTAGCCTCCGCCCCGCCCCTGCTCTACCCCCGGTTCGCCCCTAAAAGTCACGCAGCCGGTCTGCCAGCTGCTGCCGCTTGTGGCCGCTCACTTTGGCGTAGATCTGCGTGTTCCGAATGTCCACGTGCCCTAGGTGGTCGCCAATCAGCAGCAGGTCCACGTCGCGCTCGACCAGTTGCGTCGCGCAACTGTGGCGCAGGCAGTGGAAGTGCCTCTTCGTTTCCGGGATCCCGGCCAGGCCCGCATAGTGCTTGATCAACTCATCCAATCGCCGGCGGCTGATCGGCTTCCGGTTGCGGCTGAGAAACAGCGGCCCCGCCACCTGGCCGCGCTTCCGCATCCACGCCCGCAGCGCCCGCACTTCGCGTTCAGTCAGCGGGTACTCGCCGCTCTTGCCGCGCTTCAGACGGGTCACGTAGATCCGCCGCTGCGCCAGGCGCAGGTGACCGATCTTCAGCAGACCCACCTCGCTGGCCCGCAGGCCCCGGTGGTACGCCACCTCGAAGATCGCCAGGTCGCGTTCGTTGCCCGCTTTGTGCAGCGCAGCGAAGAGCGCGGCCAACTCCTCGGCGGTCAGGAACTGCACCCGGCGCTCCGCGTTTCGCTTTCCGCGGGGCCGCACCGGCGCTGTGGGACCCCCCTCATGCGAATCGCTAATTGCCCCCAGCCGCGCCACAAGTGCCGCAGCTAGGGCCTCCAGATCTACTCCTGGAGCCATCGGTAAGTCTTGTGTTTTCAGTGCCATAGCGAAGCCTCGCCAACCGCCCAAAGTAAGTACAATGGGCGGTTCCGCTACCCCGTTTCACGTGTTTTCAATCACTTACAGGACGAACCCCCATTTAGGAAACCGGCAACGTGGGCGGTTCGTAGAGTAGATCGACCTCCGTAAACGAAAGAAAGGGCCGCACCCGAAGGCGCGGCCCTTTCACTAACCGGTTCACTGAACCAGAATCAGCGGAACACAGACCACCAAATCAGCCAGCAGACAGCCGCGTCCGCAGCCACTGTGATGGCGATCGCCACCAGGCAGCCCACCCAGCCGGCGGGCGCAGGTGGCGGATCGCGGCGGTCACCCCACCTTTGCCAGGACATCGTCCACCTCCATCCGCGTGATGCGGCCAGGGCCCTGGATGGGCAGCATGTTGGCAGACTGCTGACGGGGCGAAGGAACGGCAGCCTCCGCGCGCTGGCGCCGGTGCCAATCCCGCTGATACAGCCGCCGGCGCTCCCGGCGGCGCAGCATCTCCACCAGCACCGCGCTTTGGTCCTCTGTACGCGCCGTCGGCGCGATCGCGGCAAGTTCGGCCAAGCGTGTGGCCGCGCGATCGCCCAACCACTGCAGCGCGTCCACGAAGCAACTGCCGCACAGCCAACCCCGGCCCAGCCATCGTGGGGTACCCCAAGCGGCGCAGGCCTCCGCCATCGGGCGATCGCAGCCGCCGCAACTACGACTCCATGGGTGAGAGGTTGGCTTCATCGACGCCACCCCCATTCCACACACATCGCCAGGCTGACGCCCCCCACGAACAGCACCGCCAGCGACTCAAAGAGCAGGCGGAAGTTGTCCCAGCTTTGGCCGTCCAGGTACCAGAACAGCGCCAGCATCACAGCCAACAGCAGCGCGTTCACAGCAACGCTGCAGAAGGCTAAGACGCGGAAGTGAGGTCTGCGTGCCCCCGTGTACGCCGGACGTGCTAGCATCCCGCACCCCCCTTCCCCACCCGTACCAGGGACAGCCGCGTTCTGCCGCTTCCCCGATCCAGCAGCAACACGAAGCGCGGCACCGGATTCTTTCGACGAGCTTCGATGTAGCTGGTCAGCACCTCGAGAAGGTGCAACCGCTCCCCCTCCGGCAGGTCCGCCAGCTCAGCATCCACAAAAGCCATGCACACGTGCGCGGCCTGAATCACGTCCAGGGAAAGGTTGGCCGTCGTCATGCCGCCACCCCTTCCCAGTCCCAGGGCCGCGCGTACAGTGGCGCCGGGGCCACCGGCACGGTACTGCGGTACCGCGCCGGCGCCGCGATGGCCGCCTGCTGCTCGCGCTCCATCCACAACCGGGCCAGTTCCATCCGGGTGCTCACGCCCAGCTTCTGGAAGGCGATGCCCAGCTTGTTCTTCACCGTCTGCTCGGCCAGGTGTAGCTCGACGGCGATCTCCTTGTTCGTCCAGGCGCGCGCCGCCAGCTCGCACACCTGGCGCTCACGTGCGGTTAGTGTGCCACCTGCGTGGGGTTCGTAGGGCATCGCCATCACGCACCCCCCGCTTCCGCGCCCTTCACCCGGCCGCCGAACTCATCCTCGCAGGCCCGCCAGTGCGCGCAGTTCTTCCGACTGCACAGGTTGCTTGTTCTGTTCGGCATGAAGTAGCC
>JALOKO010000356.1 GCA_025456495.1 Bryobacterales bacterium
CGTTGACCCCATCCCAGGAGACAGCCATCGAATCCGTCACGCGCGGCCTGGTAGCGAAGATCGCGCACGGACCCATCGCGGAGATCCGTCGCGGCGCCGCCGAACCCGACGGAGCCGCATTGCTGCGCAGCCTCCGCCGCGCCTTCCGTCTGGACGAAGCAGTTGATCCAACCGCGACCCCCGCTTCCCTCTCCCTGAGTTTCGAGGATTCGCAGCCCGACACCCCATCCCATTCCCCTGAGCAGGTGGAACGATAGCCATGGCCAGCCCCTTGCGCATCGGCTCTCGCGGATCGAAGCTCGCCCTCTGGCAGGCCCACTGGGTGCAAGCTCGCTTGGCCCAGACCGGTCACGACGCGGAAATCGTCATCATCAAGACCACTGGCGACAAGATCCTTCACCTGCCCTTGGCCCGCATCGGCGGCAAGGGACTGTTCACCAAAGAAATTGAAGAGGCCCTGCTGGATGGTCGGGTTGACTTGGCCGTCCACAGCCTGAAGGACCTGCCCACCACCCTCCCCCAGGGCCTGACCATCGCCGCCATGCCGCAGCGCGAAGATCCACGCGACGTCCTGGTGGGCGCCACCCTGGATGCACTTCCCGATGGCGCCGTCGTCGGCACGGGCAGCCTACGCCGCGCCGCCCAGCTTCGCGCGCTCCGCCCCGGCCTGGTCATCACCGATATCCGCGGCAACGTCGACACCCGCCTCCGCAAACACAAAGACGGCCTCTACCACGCCCTCGTCATGGCCAGCGCGGGCCTCACCCGCCTCGGCCTGCAACACGAAATCGCTGAATATCTTGACCCGCTGCACTTCCTGCCCGCTGTCGCCCAGGGCGCCCTGGCCATTGAGACCCGCCACGACGATGGCGCCGCCTGGCAGGCCGCCCGCAGCCTGCACGATCCCCAGGCTGCCGCTACCGTCGACGCGGAACGCGCCCTGCTGGCGGCTTTGGGCGGCGGCTGCCAGGTACCCTTGGGCGCCTTTGCCAGCATTCACCAGGATGCCCTCATCCTCCACGCCGCCGTCGCCGCCAGCGATGGCAGCCGGGTCGTGCGCATGCAGCATCAGGGCAACCCCTCGAATGCCGTCGTCATAGGCCAGGAGTTGGCCGCGCTGTTGCTCCAGTCAGAGGCTGGCGCGCTGATTGCCGCGGCCCACGATACCTCCGCCCACGATACCTCCGCCCACGATACCCCAGCCCACGATACCCCAGCCCACGACACGCCCACCCGGGACGTACCCACCCAGGACATCGCGTCATGAGCCCCGCTGCCGGCGGTGCGGCGTCATCGCGACGTCCCCGCCCACTCAGCGCCTGCCACGTCCTCCTGCTCCGCGCCCAGGGCCAGCAAACGCAGCTCACCCACGCCTTGGCCCAGTTGGGCGCTACCGTCTCGCACGTGCCTGTCATTGAGACGCTGCCACCCGACAACCCCGCCCCTTTGGACACCGCCCTCGCCGCCTTGGACACCTACCACTGGCTGGTGTTCACCAGCGCCAACGGCGTGGAGCATACCCTCCGCCGCGCCGCCGCCCTCGGGCTCCCGCAGCCCCTTCCACTCCCCGCCCACCTCCGTGTCTGCGCCATCGGACCCGCCACCCGCCAGGCGGCACTCGCTGCTGGTCTGCCCGTCCATCTGGTCCCCGAAGACGCCATTGCGGAAGGGCTCGCCCGCGCCTTCGCCCACCAACCCCTTCCCGGCAAGCGCGTGCTGCTGGTCCGCGCCGCCACTGGCCGCGATGTCGCACCGGAGGCTTTGCGCGCCATGGGCGCCACCGTGGATGTCGTCGCTACTTACCGAACCGCCTTACCCGCGCAAGCACAGGCCCAACTGCAACGGCTCATCCGCGCATCCACCCCCGGCGATTCCATCCCCGTGAATTGGGTCCTGTTCACCAGTGGATCTACCGTGAAGAACTTTCTGGCCATCGGTGGCGCGCCGTTGTTGCACCACGCGCGCGCCGCCAGCATTGGCCCCGCCACCTCCGCGATCATGCGAAAACACGGCCTCGCCGTACACGTTGAGGCTACCCAACACGACGCCGCAGGGATCGTCGACGCCTTGGTGCAGGCCGTCGTGCAGGCCTTGGTGCAGGCCGTCGCGCAGCCCGTCGCGCAGGCCGTCGCGCAGGCCGTGGATTCGGCTGCCCGCCATGCTAGCATGGAGGATTCTCACTCGCCGTTGAAGCCGCCCCACCTGAAACACCCATGAAGCCCTGGATGAAGTTTGTGATTGCCGCTTGGCTGCTTCCCGGAGGCGGCCACATCCTGCTGGGACGCCACTGGCGCGGCATCTTCCTGCTGGTGAGCGTCGTCGCCATGTACCTCTTCGGACTCATGATGCGCGGCTCCATCTTCCTCCCCAAAGCCGGCGACCTGATGACCACCCTCATCCATTCCGGCGGCTTCCTGTGCAATCTGCTGGTTGGCTTCCCCTATGTGCTTGCTATTGCCTTCGGCTACGAGGGCAGTGATCTGCCGGGCCTTGGCTTCGATTACGGAACCATCTTCCTTGCCTCCGCCGGCCTGCTGAATGTGCTCTGCATGGTGGACGCCTTCGAGATTGCCTCCGGCAAGAAGAATTGACAGGACGCTGCGTTATGCCCAAACTTGCTCTCTCCCACCTGGAAGCCGCTCTGCTGTTTGCGTTCTTCACTAGCGTGGTGTTGGGGATTGTCAGCAAACACAACGACCGTGACCGCCTGCGCTACGGCGTCAAGTGTTTCGCTTACTTTGCCGGGGCACTGTTCGCCGCCGGCTGGTTGATGTATCTTGGACACGGATAGCCAACGCAAGCAACCTGCATGTTCGGCTTGCAGGCAAACGCTTCTGGCGGAACACAGCTATGGCAGAGAACCCACCTACCCCCGCTCACGTTCTGGCGCAATACCGTCGCTGGAAAGAAGATGGCGAGGCGCTGCGCGCCCAGGCCCAGGGCCTGCTGGTGGAGCGCTTCCACGACCTCATGCGCGAGGCCCAGCAACTCCAGCAGGACCTCTGGAACGACTTCGGCCAAAGCATCAAGTTCCCAGCCAACCCCAAGTTTGTCCGCAAGGGAAAAGGGCGCGCGCCGGTCCGCAAGCTGTCCCAGGCAAACCCGGCTTCCCGGGTTAACCCCTCCGCCCAAGCGAACCCACCCCAGTCCAGCAGCAAGGTGGATTCCCTGCCAGCCCCATCCGCCCTGCGGGGCGCCCTTGCTGTCGCCGCCACCGCCCCTGCGGTAGATCGCAAGCCACAGCCAGCCGCGGGCATGCCCGCTACCACCGCGCGCAAGCCCATGGCCGCCGCCCCGTTGCGCGCCCCAAATTCCACCAAGGCGCCTACGCCAGACTCGTCCGGGGATCCGCAAAAGAAGCGTCGCCAGCTTCTGCGGCTCATCCAGAAGGCAGAGGAAAAACTGCAGCAGCTACGCCCCCTCGGCGACGCAGCCAAAATCCAGAATGCGGAGGATCGTTTGTACGAACTCAACGACGATCTCCGCCTTCTCGACGAAGCCGTTTAGCCGCGGATGGAAAGCAATCGGGAGAAGCATCTCATGAGCGACCTTCCCCAACGCGCCAAGGTGATCGCCTTCCCCGGCGCCCGCAAGCCACCCGCCACGAAGGCTGCCCCGCAGCCTTTCACCCCTCCGTCCGCGTCGGCCCCGGGTTCCCTGCCCACCATGCCCGCCGGCGATCCCCTCACTCGCATGTTGGATTCGCTACATCCGCGTGTACAGGCCGTGTTGGTGCGTCGCGACGGAGCCTGGGGTTTCTATGAACGGCAAGGCGCCACCGGCCGTCGTCGTGGCGTGCTGGCGTCCACCAGCCTCTCTGAGCTGCTGCAAATTCTGGACAAGAGTTCGGCCTCGGCGTCCGTAGCCATCCTCGCCCAGCCGCCCTCCGTGCTGCAGCCGCCTCGCAAGCCCGAAGACCATCCCACCATGCGCCAGGAACGCATCACGCTGTCCCCTTGGCCGCACTTTGATCTCGCACTCCTGCTGCGTGAGGGGGTCCCCCACTACGCCATCTGCCTTGACCCGGGAACCACCATCTACGTCGCTGAGGAAGCACTGCCCGTGGTCGCCCGCTTCTTTGACCAGTCATAACCCCACGACGCCACACACACCAGCGCCTTTAGGGGCAGATTTCCTGAATGCGCACGTTGCGGAAGCGCACGTAACTGGTGAGGTCATGCAACTGCAGGCCGATCGGTCCGGTCAGCGGACGCCGCGGATCACCCGGATGCTCCGCCACTATCTCCCCGTTCACCTTCACGCGGATGCGGTCCTTACGGCTTTCGATCTCCATCGTGTTCCACTCCAGCCGCTTCTGCGCATCCTTCATCGCCGGAGTCATCCCGTACAGGCTGCCCGTGGCCCACTTGTCCGGCCAATCGCTGTTGATCTGGATTTCATACGCCGTCTTGGACGGAGTACACCCGAAATCCGGCGGAATCTTGATGCCGCACTCCGCCCGCTTCGGATCACGGATCGCAACCCCGCTGTTGCCCGGCGAGCGCACCCAATACTCCAGGCTTAGCGTGTATTCGTCGTATTCTTTCTCGGTGTACAGCCAGCTCTGCGCCGTCACCCAGCCACGCACCATGGAAAAGTCAAAAGGATTCAACTGCCGCAAGCGGGCCATGTCCTCATCGCGATAGCCGGTCAGCACCAGCTTGTCGTCCAGATCCCACTTCCCTTCGCCCAGCACCTGCCATCCAGCTAACCCGGGCTTCAGCAAATCAACCCAATCCGCGATGCACGCCTTCTGCTGCGCCCG
>JALOKO010000357.1 GCA_025456495.1 Bryobacterales bacterium
CCGTAAGCCCTGGGATGAGGTGATCCGCCGCCTCAAGTTGAGCTAGCGCCATGCCCTTGCCAGGAGCTATTCCGATGAGCCACACCGCCGCTGCCACAGCAGCCCTCTCCCTTAGCCGCCGGGCCGCATTGGGCGGGCTGGCGGCGGCGAGTTTTGGCGCGGGCGCCTCCGCGTCCACGGCCAATCGCCGCACCCGCATGGGAGTCGCCACGGATTCCACGCCCTCCCGTCGCGGCATCCACACCCTGGATTTCCTGGATCTCTGCGCGCAGTGGGGAATGGGTGGCGTGCAGTGTCCGCTGCTGCCCCTGGACGCAGAGACGGCGCGCCAGGTGCGTGGACGGCTTGAGGCCAACGGACTCTTCCTGGTGGTGAGCGTCTCCATCAACGACACCGAACGCTTCCGCCAGACCGCCACCCTTGCCAAGGAGGCCGGTGCGTCTGTGTTGCGAGTGCCCTCTGGCGGGCGTCGCTATGAGGACTTCCAGACGCTTGCCCAGCGTCAGGACCATGTGGCGGCCGTCCGCCAGCGTCTGCGCCAGGCCATTCCCATTGCCGAAGAGCGCAAGATCGCCATCGGCCTGGAGAATCACAAAGACTTCACCGCCGATGAGCAGGTGGCGCTGTATCAGGAGTATTCCTCGCCGTATTTCGGCTGCTGCGTGGATACCGGCAATAACATGGCTCTGCTGGAAGATCCCATGGAGGTGATGGAGAAGCTGGCGCCCTGGGCGGTGGCTGCTCACCTGAAGGACGCCACGCTGGAGGCCTATCCGGACGGCTTCCTGTTGGGGGATATCCCGCTTGGGGATGGCATGCTGGACTTGCCGCGCATCCTTGCCTTGCTGCGCCAGACCAGCGCTACCCTGCCCATCGTGCTGGAGTGCATTGCGCGCAATCCGCTGAAGATTCCCTGCTTCCAGGAAAGCTACTGGGCCACCTTCCCGGATGCGAAGGCCGTTGCCTTGGCGCGGATGATGCGCCTGGTGCACGCAAACAAACCAAAGCGGCAGTTGCATCTGCGCGATGGCATCTCCCCGCAGGAGTTGCGTGCGATTGAATTGGATAACATTGAGCGCAGCATTGCCTACGCCAGGGACATTCTGCGCTTGACTACCGACTAGCTTGTTTCGGTATAGCTTGGGTGCCGCCCAGCTTGCGTGCGGTTTAGCTTGCGTGCGGTTTAGCTTGTGTGCGGTTTAGACAGTGCGGCGCCACCCCGCAAGTAAACGGTGGCGGTTGACAGGAAAGCTCATTGCCAGCCTCCAGTGCTGGTGTGCGGAAAGGAAATCGTGATGTCCATATGGAACCGTCGTGAATGGATTCATCGGGCGGCAATTGGCGCCAGCACACTTAGCTTGCCCAGTCTGGCGCAGGCCCTGCAAAACGCCACCAGCCCCTATCAGCGCCCGAAGCTCAAGATCACGGATATCCGGACGGCCTACGTCAGCGCGCACGGCCCCCAATTGCACGTGCGCATTTACACAGACCAGGGCCTCATCGGACAAGGCGAGGCCACAGACTCCGCTCTGGGCGCCGCCGCGATCATCGGAGGCTTCCGGCGTTTTCTGATTGGCCAGGACCCCCTAAACGTGGAGTTCCTGTGGGAACGCATTCGCACCATGGGCATCTTCGCGGGCGCCCAGGGCGGCCAATACGTCACGGCCCTTACCGGCCTTGAGATCGCTCTTTGGGACCTCGCGGGCAAGGCTGTCGGTCTTCCCGTCTATCAGTTGCTGGGCGGCAAGTGCCGTGATCGCATCCGGCTGTATTGCGATTCCGCCAGCCATCGTCCCGATGAACCGGAAACCCTGGCGAAGTTCCAGCAGATCAAAGACCTCGGCTTCACCGCGTTGAAGATCGACGTCGATCAGTCACAGGACCCCAACCGTTGGGACCCCGTCAACTGGACCGCATCCAACGCCGAGATTGATCGCATGGTGAAGGAAGTGGCCTTCGTCCGCGAGAATTTCGACCCGCGCATTGACCTTGCCGTGGACATGCACGGGCGCTACGACGCCACCACGGGAAAGCGCATGGCCATCGAACTGGAGCCCTTCAAGCTGCTGTTTTTGGAGGAGCCGGTACCGCCCGAGAACATCCCGGTGATGCGCGACATTCGCGAGTCCACGAAGACGCCCATTTGCGCTGGCGAAAATCTTTTCCTCCGTCACGGTTTCCGGGATCTGCTGGAGCAGCGCGCCGTGGATATCATCATGCCCGATATCCAGAAGTGCGGCGGTTTGCTGGAAAGCCGCAAGATCGCCGACATGGCCCATACCTACTACATCCCCATGGCGCCTCACTGTGTGGTGTCGCCCATCGGCACCATGGCCTCCTGTCACGTGTGCGCGGCCATCCCCAACTTTCTGGTGCTGGAGTGGCACTGGATCAGCCGCTGGAAACTGTGGGGCGAATTCGTCAAGGAGGGCAACATCATCGACAAAGGCTTTGTGGCCCTCAGTGATCGCCCCGGCCTGGGTGTGGAACTGAATGAAGAGGCCGCCCGCAGCGTGCAGACGCGCAACACGACCTGGTTTGCGCCGGTCGCCTAGCCAACCTGCATTCAGCCTCGACGGTCCACCGTGGGAGCGGCTCGGATGGGTGCGGGAGCGCCTACCATGTGCGCTCCCGCAGGATCTCCTGAATCTGGGCGGCGGGCACCGGCAACTTGTCTGCGTAGTCCCGCAACCATTGCGAAAAGTCCCGCTCAATCTCGTCGCTCCAACGGGTGTCGATCTGCCCTGAGGTGTACTTGCCCTCCTTCAGTCGTTGATGGCCGAACATATCCCGCAGCCGCACCACCTCTGAGGTCTTCACCACCTTCTCAGCCAGATGCGCGGGGATGAACACCACCCCGCCCCGCTTGCCCAAAACCACATCGCCGGGCATCACCGTCGCCATCCCAATCCGCACCGGGGTATTGATGCCGATGAGCGTCGAGTTCAGTCGCGGACCCAGACTGCTAGTGTGGTGCGAAGGGTGGTAGTGCCGCACAAAAGAGGTAAAGTTCTCCAGGTCCTCCAACCCTTCGATGTCGCGCACCGCCCCGTCATAAACGATGCCATTCCCGCTACGGGCATAGATGGAGTTGCCCACGTTGTCGCCAATCGACGGCCCATCCTCCTTCAGCCCGAAGTGATCTCCCACATAGACATCGCCCGGCTGCAGCATGTCCACCGGCCAGGCATTGTGCGCCCCAATGCGACCATCGCGCTTGCCCTGCTCATCAATCACCTTATGGATGTCCGGGCGTCCGGGCATCCACATCACGGTGAGCGCCCGCCCGACGAGGGTCTTCCCGGGATGAATCTGTTGCCAGCCATCCTCGTACTGATAACGAAAGCCTTCGTTGCGCAACACCGCCCAGGCTTCCTCCAAGGTCACCGCCTTCATTCGCTGAAGGATCGCGTCCGGCACGCGCGGGCGTCCGTCCGCCATGCGTTCACCCTTCCAGTCCGGCGTGTACTTGATGAGCTCGTCACGGGAGAACACACCCGGCTGCGCCATGAGGGCAATCGATGCAACCCACAACAGGGCCACACTCATTCCCACTCTCCACATCCCAACACACATATGCGCTTCCTCCCTTGCCGACACAGCATATCGCAAGACGTGAGGCCAGACATCGGTACCAGCGTCCGTCTTTGTCCCCACATAGTTCTTGGCATGATCATCAGCCACGCCCGGGCTGCGTATCAGAAGCTTGCGGGCGAAAGAATTTACTTGCAATCAGCAGAGACTCAGATATAATCAACCCACTGCCGTGAGAGTGCATTCCATCCGGCAACTGGGTTAGATAGTTACATCGCCAGTGACAACCTGCTCGTCCCTGAATGACGATTGCTTTATCTGCGCGTGTTCGTAGTCCGCGCCGCCTGTCCTGTGGAAGAGCTTGCCTTGCGTATCCTGGCACGAAGGGACATGTACGATGCGCGCCACACTCATAGTTCTTCTTTTGTGCCTTTTCCTGGGTACTGCCGGGTTTAGCCAGACCTTTGGAGATATCAGCGGGGAAGTCCGCGATGCTTCCAACGCTTTCATTGCTGGCGCGCGCGTGAGCATCACCAACGCAGCAACAAATGCGACGCGCTCAACAGAATCCAATGACGCTGGCCTATATGCGTTTCCCGCACTCCCTCCGGGTATGTATTCTCTGCGGGTGGAAAAGGAGGGCTTCAAAGCCTTCGTTCGCAGTAGTATTCCCCTTGAGGTACAACAGCGCGCCCGCATTGACATCTCCTTGGAAGTCGGCTCAATCAACGAGTCCGTAGAGGTATCGGATGTAGGCGCCCTTCTTCAGACCGATAACGCTACCGTGGGAACGGTGATTGACAACAAGCGCATCGTTGAATTGCCCCTCAATGGGCGCAACGCGCTGCAATTGGTCGCCCTGGCGCCAAATGTAAGCTTCGGCTTCCCAACCGCGGGACAAGCCGGGTCACGGCAGGGCGGCATCCGTTCTGACCAGTCGATCTCAGTGGGAGGGCAGCGTGCGCAGTTCAACCGCTTCACCTTGGACGGCGTTGAGAATACTGACCCGAATTTCAATACCTTTGTTGTCATGCCCTCCGTGGATGCGCTTCAGGAGTTCAAGGTGCAAAGCGGCATTTACCCAGCCGAGTTTGGCAGGGGAGCCACTCAAATCAACATCTCCACCAAGGGCGGCGGCAACGAATATCACGGGACGCTTTTCTACTTCCTGCGTAATGAAGTGCTTGATGCCAAAAACTATGCCTTCACTTCCGCCCGCCCGCCCGC
>JALOKO010000358.1 GCA_025456495.1 Bryobacterales bacterium
ACGCCTCAGCTACGATGATGGTGTCGCGCTCTATCGCAGCCCGGATCTGTTGGCGGTGGGCTATATGGCCAACCTCGTGCGGGAGCGTCTTCACGGCAACACCACGTACTTCAACGTCAATCGCCACATCAACCCCACCGATGTCTGCGTGGCCTCCTGTCGCTTGTGCGCCTTCGGCAAAAAGGCCAAGGACCCCAACGCCTACACGATGTCGCTGGAAGAGGCCTGGCATCGCGCCGGGCTGGGATGGAGCGAAGCCATTACAGAGTTCCACATCGTTGGCGGTCTGCACCCCACGCTGAACCTGGATTGGTATTGCCAGTTGATTGCCGGCTTGAAGCAGCGCTTCCCGCAGGTTCACATCAAGGCCTTCACGATGGTGGAGATCTCCTACTTCGCGCAGCGCGAAAAACTCAACTACCGCCAAGTGCTGGAACGGCTGATGGAAGCGGGGATTGATTCCATGCCCGGGGGCGGCGCCGAAATCTTCTCTGAGCGCGTCCGGCGCATCATTTGCGATCACAAAATCGATGGCAATGAGTGGCTGGAGGTGGCCAGGGTCGCCCACCAGTTAGGACTGAAAAGCAACTGCACCATGCTCTACGGGCACCTGGAAACGGAAGACGATCGCGTGGATCACCTGGTGAAACTGCGCGCATTGCAGGACGAGACCGGGGGCTTCGTCACCTATATCCCGCTTGCCTTCCACCCGGAAAACACCGCGCTGCACCATATCCCTGTCACCACCGGATTCCAAGACCTGAAGAACGTGGCAGTGGCGCGGTTGATGTTGGACAACATCCCCCACATCAAGGCCTATTGGATCATGATGACCCCGCGCGTCGCGCAGGTAGCGCAGCGCTTTGGGGCCAACGACATCGACGGCACGGTGGTGGAAGAGCGCATCTACCACGATGCCGGAGCCACCACCAGCCAGAGCCTGCGACGGCAGGACCTGTTGCGATTGATCCAGCAGGCAGGCCGCGAACCCTTTGAGCGCGACACCCTCTATCGCCGTGTCCTTCGCCAGGAGGGCGACGCCGCGCATGTGGGTACAGGCGCGACGCTGACAGTGCTTGCCTAACGTGGCAGTTGCACGCGGTTGGCGCATCTCAGGAATTTCTTTGTAACGATAACCCTCTCACAATCAAGTATTTGCGACCGTTTTGGCGCAACTTCCGCCTGTGTCCATGCTCGTTTCCGGCCTGCGTCTTCCTATGATGGCGATGGCTGCCGGGGCGCCCCCGCGCGCCCGGGGCCAATCGACCTTAGGAGATATAGGGATGCAGGAACCCGTAGTGCTGGATTTCGTACCCGCGGCGGTTGGGGGGGTGACCAGCGCCCATGCCACGGGAAGCCCTGCCCTGGTGCGTTGCCTCATGCACGGACACTCTCGCATTCCAGCAGATTTGCTGGGCGTGCCGTTGCTGTTGGAGATCCGCACGCAACGGGCGCCCCAGTTGCGCTATCTGCTGTGGGCCGCCTGGCTGTCTCCCGAACTGACGCTGCAGCCGGACCTGCAACCGCTGTCCGACTTTCACTCAGCCCTTTCGCCCATCAGCCAAGCCCTTCCACCACTGTTATTGGCACGGGCGGAATCCCGCTTTGACACCCCTCCGCTCTGGGACCCCCGCTTCTCTCATCTGATGGACGAGCGGAACCCCCATCAGGCCACCGAGGGCAGACTTCTGCTGTTGGCTGCACGGTCAGGCAACGCCGCCAGCGCCCATCCAGGCCCTGAGACCGCAGCCTTGCACTTCATCCGCGGACTGCAGTGCTTTCTGGCTGCCCTGCATGGTTGCCGACGGACCGCCCTCCCTGAGGGCTGCTTCGTTGCCCGTAGCGGCTTCCGCACCCTCCATATCAGTGGCAGACCCTTGCTGCGGGTCGTCCCCAGCCTGGCATCCACAGGCGACGCCCACCGTCCAGCTCATCCTCCTGGCAAGCCGGTTACCATTCAGCGCCCGTTCCACCTGAAGGCAGAGGTAAGTGGGTTGCTGCTGTGGGGCGCTTGGCGTGGCGATGCCTCCATCCCGGCTGAAAGCGCCCGGTACTTGGCGCAATCCATCCGCGCTGACAAGGCCACCCGCGTCCGGTACACGGTGGAGCAAGCAGACCCGCTCACCCCGCTCGCGTGGACCACGGCCCTTGCGGACTCCATCGGCCTTCGCCCCCAGCCAACGTGGGCGGAAGCGGTTGTCGAGCGAACTGCCGCGGCGCTGGGCAATGCCGTGAAGCGAGATGGCGTTTTGGCCCACTCCCTCAAGAAACCGTATCAACTGCTACTGGAAGAGACGATCGCCGGGGCGCCACTGCTGCACGATGCCTGCACCCTGCCCGAAGCGCGGCCACTACCCGATGACGATTCCCATCCCGGCCCCAGTCAGCCCGGCACCAGTCAGCCCGGTTCCAGGGAACCCGCACCCGGGACCGCGGGGTCCCTGCATGACTTTCTTGCACGGAAGAGAGATCTTCCCTTGCTCATCACCCCGGCGCTCCAAGGGCACGGGTGGGTGAGTCAACGGCACGCCAGCATCGATCTTCAGCGGGGAAGCACCAAAGCGGCGTAGACATCCATGACGTTGGTGCCCGTGGGACCCGTCATCACGGCTTCGGCGGTAGCCTGAAACAGCGGATAGGAATCGTTCTCGGCCAAGACCGCTGCCGGATCGAAGCCCCGCTTCCGCGCCCGTCCGAGGGTATCGCCATCCACCACGGCGCCGGCGGCATCGGTGGGGCCATCGGTTCCGTCTGTTCCGGCCGCCAGCAAGGTGATGCCGCGCGTACCCTCCAGCGCAAGAGCCGCCGCCAGGGCGAACTCCTGGTTCCGCCCGCCCTTCCCTTGGCCGCGCAAGGTAACGGTGGTTTCGCCTCCGGCCAGGATGCACAGCGGCGCCTTCGCCGGGCGCCCGCTGGCCTGCGCTTCGCGGGCAATGGCCACCAGCATGCGCGCCTGCTCCCGGGCTTCACCGTCCAGGGTGGTGGTCAACACCAGGGGCCGATAGCCCAGACGCGCTGCTTCGTCCGCTGCCGCCTGGATGGCCTGCGCATTGCTGCCCACCACCACGTTGCTCACCTTTTGGAAGAGGCGATCCCCTGCTTTCGGGGTCTCCGGTAGCCGTCCTTCCACGCCTGCCTGCAAGCGATCCCGCACCGGCTTCGGCACACGATCCCACACCGCATACCGGCGCAAGACCGCGATGGCATCCTCGAAGGTGGAGGCATCCGGAGCGCAGGGACCGGAACCAATCACGTCCAGGTCATCGCCAATCACGTCGCTCAGCAGCAAGGCCCACACGCGCGCCGGGGCGGCTCGGCGCGCCAGTTGCCCCCCCTTCAAGGCGGACAAGTGCTTGCGCACCGCGTTCATTTCGTGGATGTTGGCTCCACATGCCAGCAGCAGCCGGGTACACTCCTGCTTGTGGCGCAGCGTCACGCCCTCGGCCGGGCTCACCAGCAACGCACTGGCCCCGCCGGAGATCATCGCCAGCACCAGATCCCCGGAGCGGGCCTCGTCAGCGATGGCGGCAACGGCGGCCGCCCCGGCCACACCCGCGTCGTCCGGCACCGGGTGCCCCGCTTCGAACAGGCTCACCCGCTTCACAGCAGACCCGTGCCCGTACTTCACCACGACGGCCCCGCCACTCACTCGCCTGCCCAGTAAACGTTCCGCCGCAAGGGCCATCGGCGCCGATGCCTTCCCCGCGCCCACCACCCAGATGCGGTCCACCTCCTTCAGAGAGAGCGTACGGCCACCCAATCGCAGAACTGGCTGCTGGCCCGTAGCCGTCTCCAGCAAAAGATGCCGTTTCACCGCCTCCAAGGGAGACGCCGATTGCACCGCTACCCGAAACACTCGTCGGGCGTGCGCGGCCGGCGCGCCTGCCTTCAGCCCCTGCTTCCCCCGCTTTGCTGCTGCCGCCATCTCCCTAGAAAACCCCCAGCCGCAGAATGGCTTCCATCACCTCTTCTTCGCTGCAATTGCCGGTGTTCACGGTGTACTCCGCCTGCAGATACAGCGGACGGCGCTGGTCATAGAGGGCGCGGAAGCGTTCCGGGTCTTTTGCTAGCGGACGGTGCTGGAACTGAGCCACTCGCTGCGCCAACACCGAAAAGTCGCAATCCAGGAAGACCGTCACCCCGTTGTTCTTCAGCCTTTCCAGACATGGGGGATTCAGGCACGCCCCGCCACCCAGGGCAAGCACCATCGCGTGCCCAGCCTGCACCATGCGCACCCGCTCGTCCAGCGCTTCCCGTTCCATCCGACGGAACTCGTCCTCGCCATCGCTGCTGAAAATCTCCGCAATGGGCCTGCCTGCTTGGCGCTCAATGTCGTCGTCCAGGTCGTAGAAGTCCCAGCCCAGGCCTTCGGCCAGTTTCCGTCCGATGGTGCTCTTGCCAGACCCCATGAAGCCCAGCAGGTATACTCCGGGAGTCCGAACCAGTTTCAAGATCATTGCGAATCTGCTCCTTCGCCCGCGCACCACCGCCCGGCCTGCCTGACCATCCCACCGGGAACTTCCGCCAAGGGCGCGCGTTCACGTTCAACTGTATGTCAATCGAAGCGGGTTGCGCACCCCTAACCCCAACGTCAGGCGCTTCCGTTGATGCGTGCCAGCCGCCGTTCCACGACGCCCGGAAGCAGTCGCGCGGCCAGCACCAGCGCCCAGTTGGAGGCGGGGGTCACCACCGTGCGCTTGTTGGCGCGAATCCCGCGGACAATGGCCCGCGCGCAAGCCTCCG
>JALOKO010000359.1 GCA_025456495.1 Bryobacterales bacterium
TGTTGCTTTTCGACATCAGCAGCACCTTCTGGCGTCGACCGCCAGTGAGGGCCTTGCCATAGGTGGCGTCGCTATCGCCCTTGTGATAGCTGCGCGCGGAATCGAAGTGGTTCACGCCCAGGTCCATGGCGCGGTGGATGATCTGGATGCCGGCATCCACGCCGCCTACGCGCATGTGATAGCCACCCAAAGTGAAGCGGCTCACCCTCAGGCCTGTCTTTCCCAGGGGATTCATGGGCATGTCGCCCGCTGCATCCAAGTGAGAGGCCGCCGCCAGTGCAGCCGCCGAAGCTACCAGAAAGTTACGACGCTCGATTGCCATGGAAAATCCCCCTTCGGTTTCCGCGCCCGGTGCAACCCGGCCATGTCCGCGGCGGGTTCGCATCCGCATTGGCATCCTTGGCCGGAAATCAGATACCGTTAGTGTACTGGAAGCTGTCACGGGCGTGTGGCTGGACGACTGTGCTGGACGACTGTGCTGGACGACTGTGTCGTTTCCATTGAGCCCGCGTTGTGAGATCTCCACCGCCACCATGATGGGAACACATCCACCCCGAGACGCGCTCGCCCAGCGGGAAACGCTGCGCTTTGCCACCCGGATTGACCGCTGGCTGGGGGCGGTTGGCGTCCTGTACGTGCTGGTGGCCCTGGGAATTCCCGTCTGGCATCTGGGAGAGGTTCTGGGCGGAGGCAGCGCATTCCAGCCCGCTGTGGGGGTGCTGCCATTGCTGATTCTGGGCCTGCTGTGGACCGTAGCCGTGCCGTGTTCCTACGAACTGCGGGACGTGGCATTGGTGGCGCGCAGCGGCCTCATCACCGTTGCGATTCCTCTGCTGGCCATTACCCGGGTACGGCGCATCTTCTCAGCGGAAAGCGCTCCGGCCTGGAGCCTGCATCGCCTGGAGGTCTCCTATGGCAAGACCCGCAAACTGCTCATCAGTCCGGAACGGGAAGCAGAGTTTCTGCGGGAACTGAAATCCCGCGCCCCGCAACTGCTGTGGGTGGGCGATGAACTGGCCGCCTTCGACGAGTAAGCGGCCTCTTTGCCGCGTGCCTTTGGGCCGATGCTTGCCGCGTGCCTTTGGGCTGATGCTTGCCGCGTGCCTTTGGGCGGATGGCCGCAGAAGCAATGCCCCTGACCGGCCTACAGCAAGCCGCCCTCGCGCGCCAGCTTCAATGCCTCGATGGCCGCCCCGCGCGAACCCGCCGTATCGCCGTTCGGCATGATGTGAATGCCGATGTCGGCCTGCTCTTCCCGCTGGCCGGGCATCATCGCCCGCACCTCGCCCAGGAACCAATCCTGGAATTCCGGCCCGGTTTCCAGCGCGCCACCTCCGATGATGAGCGCATCCGGGTCAAAGGTGTTGATCATCTGGTCGAAGAACAAACCCAGGGCGTTGGCCTGCACCCGGAAGATCTCACGGCAGAGCGGGTCTCCGCTTTCGGCCATGCCGCGCACCTTCTTGGCCGCGGCATAGGTATCACCGATCGCCGCCAGTTCATGATCCGGGTGCTTGGCCAGGAAGTAGGGCAGCAGGGACTTGCCGATGGCGGTGAGCGAGCACAGCGACTCCAGATCGCCCGTGCGTCCGCAATTGCACACCGGATGCAGCCCCTCAATACCGGGGATGCTCTGATAGGGGAGCAGGACGTGGCCGAGTTCGCCGCCGAAGCCCATCCGGCCCTTCACCACATTGCCGTCCGCAATCACGCCGCCACCCAACCCGGTACCGATGATCGCCGACACCGACGTGGCCACGCGATCTGCTCCGAAAATGGCGTAATGCCCCCACAACGCGCCGGCATTGCCATCGTTCAGGTAGGTGACCGGCTTGTTGAGCTTCCGGGCCAATTGGTCACGGATGTCAAAGCCTGCCCAGTCAGCGTGGACGAAGTTGGTGGAACCGCGGGC
Organism: Bryobacterales bacterium; assembly: GCA_025456495.1. Taxonomy (GTDB): domain Bacteria; phylum Acidobacteriota; class Terriglobia; order Bryobacterales; family Bryobacteraceae; genus JACTMJ01. The sequence continues at coordinate 1,913 of JALOKO010000359.1, forward strand.
GCTCAGCACGCCGCCGGCGCTTGCGGGACCAGGCGTATCCAGGCCCACAACGGAGATCGACTCCACGGAAACTCCCACCTGTTCCGCCGCAATGGACAACCCGTCGGCAATCTGGGCCAGGCAAATGGCGGGCCCTTCCTTGGAGCGAGCGGGATGCTCGCAGAGCTTCTCAATGAGGAACTCGCCTTCGGCGTTCATCAACGTGTAGTTGATGGCGGTTCCGCCCAAATCAATTCCCGCAACCACAAACCCAGACGCCACAGACACGGTGTTCTCCTTCACGGTATCGACAGGACAGGTGGCCTGCCTTTCCAAGGATAGCAATGCGCGCGCCAACGCCAGCGGATGCCCGCGCCAACGCCAGCGGATGGACCGTCGCAGCGTGTGTCGGCGCCACTGGAACCGGCGATCCTATCGAATTTGCGAACATCCGTCGCGCGCGCTTCGTACAAGGGAATGAACCCGACGGCCATCCGGCTGGGGCGGTTGAGAGTCAGGAGGCTAGCAATGTACTGCAGCGCATGTGGCGCCCGATTGGAAACGGCTCACGCATTCTGCTTTCGATGCGGCAGGCCTGTGAACCCGGAACGCGTCAGCCCTTGGGGAGTGCCCAGGGTGCTGTCCAGGCCGCTCTGGGAAAAGAAGATCGGCGGGGTCTGCGCAGGCTTTGCCCGCTATCTGAACGTTGATGTCACCCTGGTGCGCATCGTCTGGTTGGTGACGGCGCTGGCGACGGGGATCGGCTTCATTGCCTACCTGATTGCGTGGATTGCCATGCCGAAAGAGCCGCGGATGCTGTTGCCGGCGGACGGGGGCACGCAGCAAGCGCGAGGTCCTCGACAGGGGCCACAGAGGCAGCAGGACCCGGACGGGCAACAGCGGGCTGATGGGCAGGCGGGCGATTCAGCGTCCGCAATGAAGCCCGCCGCCACCAACGCAAGCCTGGTTCTGTAGGGGACGCGCTAGGGTTCCGGCGACGGCGGTTTCGCCTTCGACTTCTCTTGCAGCCCACTCACGGGCTCCTGGCCGGATGGCGCGCTCAGCACCGGTTGCCCTACTTGGATGGTGATGGGCTTGGCCCGGTCACCGGGCTTCCCCGCGTACACCGGGTCTGGACTCCTGTCCGCGCGCGATGGTCCAGCATTCGACTGCGTAGGGCTAAAGGGGATGATCGACTTGCCCCAAACCTCGTAGGGCTGATAGGACACGGCCACCTTCCCCAATAGCCCGGTGTAGGGGTGAAAGGCGAGTTCCAGCCCCCCTGGCTCCTCTGCACCATACAAGCCATGCGGCCGAAAGTAGTGGCTGGTCACGCTGTTGTAGCGGCTGGTGGCGCCGAAGCCGCCGTAGGGTCCATAGCCCGGGCGTCCGCGCAGGAAGACGTGATGCCGCAGGCTATACCAGGCGCCCGCGCCATAGGTGGCCGGTTGCGCGAAATAGACCGGATAGGTGTAGGCTCCGTATTGCAGGGCGGGCGGATGGCTGTACCCGGCGCCATACACCAGCGCGCCTTCATGTACAAACGCATTCTTGTATCCGCCGCTGTAGCCAAAGGTGACCGTGTCGCGATCGCTTTCCACCAGCCGCACAAATGAAAGGTGAAAGGCAGGAGAGCGGGATGGAATGCGATAGATCTCCTCGGGAAGGCTGTCGGCAACCTCCCAGGGTCCGGCGGGCGAATTGGCTTTGAACCACACCGCGTGGTGACAGGCGTACAATGCCCCTGCATGGGAGAGCGTGGGCACGGTGGCGTTTGGCACCCACAGCAAGCTGCTGCCGTCAATGGGTACATACTGAGGCTTGCCCGCAAAGGCAACCTGGACGCTTGTGCTGCTGCGTTGCACGCGCGCCAACTGAGGAACCAAAGACCATAGGGCTTCCTGTTGCGCCCGCGGCGTTCCGGGCACATGCACCAGGACATGACCGCGCGGATGATCGGGAGGGATGCTGGCCAAAGCCGCCGGCAATTGCGACAGCAGGCGCCAGTAGCCATCCAGCCGTTGCGCACTGAACCACCGTCCGGCCAAGGCCAGCAGATAGCGCTGCTCAGCGCGATCAAAAAACAGGTCGCTGGCGGTGTTGCTCACCCAATCCAGGTCAGTTCCCGGGATGGGCTCGCGCGCGGGCTCCCCGTCAATCAGCAGCAACTCGGCCGCCTGCTCAGTGAAGAACACCTTGGGGACCGCCCGGTCGGGGTCAGGCCGATACGGCAAATTCTGCCAAACCATTGCGAAATCGGGCGTGTGCGGAAGCTGCCTGATCTCCTTGGGCAGGCTTTTGGGAATCACCCATTCGCCTGCATACAGATCATGGGTGGCTAGCCACAAATCACCGGCAAGCAGATAGTAGAACGTGCTCTTGTTGTCGTAGAAGACATCCCAATTGGTATTCACCCCGATGGAGAGTTTCGTGCCGTTCACGGGCAGCCACATGGGAGGTCCATCAAACTGCAGCAGGATGGCGGGCTCCGAAGACGAAAAGATGCGGGGACTCTCGCTGGCAATGTCCACCGATGGAAGGCGCTTCTTGCCCGCAAAGGCGCTCACCACGTCGTCAAGACCCAACTCATGGCTGTGGGACTGCAATGCCGCCTGCAGACGCCGGGCCAGGGCGTCAAGCGACGCGTCGCCGGTGGCGGAGCGTTCCGTCTCCGCCGCCAGTTCCACCCCGGCAACCGTGAAGTCCTTCAGCAACATGCGCTGCATGGGACGGTTGGCGTACGTGCGGGCCACCAGGGTCGCGCTGACGTACAGCGGGGCCTCGCCGCTGGGGCTGATGCGCACCCGGGACTGCATGGTGAGACGCAGGAAATCCCAATGGGTGAACACGG
>JALOKO010000360.1 GCA_025456495.1 Bryobacterales bacterium
CTTTCCGGTTGTCGTGTTGATGAATGAAAAGACAGCGAGCGCTGCCGAGATCGTCGCCGGCGCGCTACGCGACCATCGTCGAGCCCGTTTGTTGGGCCAGCGCAGTTACGGCAAGGGACTGGTGCAACAGGTGTTCCCTTTGTCTGAGGGCAACGGCCTCGCCCTCACCACTTCGTACTACTTCACGCCGAATGGAGAAAGTATCCAGCGTCCCCTGAAGGACAGCCAGGTGCGGAGCCAGACAGACGCCTCCAGCGCATCGTCCCAGGCGGAAGGTTCGGTCGCTCTCACCGGGAAGGGTGGCATCGCTCCCGAGGAAACCGTGCTTCCGCCCGCCTCCAACCAGTTGCGCTATGTCCTGGAAGGCAGCGGCGCATTCGCCCTATTCGCTACGGAATACCTGCGTGGACGCAAGATTCAGCCTGATTTTCAGGCCGACGGCGTAGTTCTGGATGAGTTCCAATTCTTCCTCTCCCAGCGGAACCTGCGCCCTCCACTCTCCATGTGGACGGCCAACACCGACTACATGCGCATCCGGCTGAGGGCCGAGATCCTCAACCAGGCCCTTGGAGTCGAGTACGGTGAGCGCGTTGAGGCGGAGCTGGACCCCGCCATCCAACGCGCCCTACGCATCCTCTCCTCCCCTTAGGGCCGCTACGGTGCGGGGGCCGCGGAACCAGGCACCATCGGGACAAAAATCACCGGGATCGAGCCACGCCGGGTGACCTTCCCATCCGCCCCCTTATCCAAAACCATCAGTTGCTGGGTTTGCGGCGAATCACCTTCCGGCGCCACCAGCCGCCCTCCACCCGTCAATTGCTCTACCAGGGCCTGCGGGATCACCGGAGGCGCCGCCGTGATCACCACCCGGTGAAACGGCGCTGCTTCCGGCCAACCCAGATATCCGTCGCCATGACGCACCTGAACCCGTCCATAGCCGTTCGCTTCCAGGTCGTTCCGCGCCCGCTTTGCCAACTCCTCCACAATCTCCACTGAGTACACGTCCCTGGCCAACTCGGCGAGGATCGCCGCCTGGTACCCTGAGCCCGTACCGATTTCCAGCACCTTGTGCCATGGCTTCAGGTCAAGCAACTCTGTCATCAGGGCCACGATATAGGGCTGTGAAATGGTAGCACCGTAGCCGATGGGCATCGCTTGATCCCGGTAGGCATAGGCCTTGATGGCATCCGGGACAAAGGCGTGACGCGGCACGCGACGCATCGCTTCCAACACCTCCGGCTTCTTGATACCCTGCATTTGAAGCTGCGTCCGTACCATTTCCAGACGCAACTCCTGCATAGTGTCTCTGTTGCCGACTGTGTTTGGCGGGCTGCTCATGGTTCCTGGCGGGGCCGATGTCGATCGCCGCGAAGTCCTTTTGATGTCAATGTTTCGTATCCTGTTCCCTGAGTCAACCGCCCCGCGCGCCCGCAGCCAGCGACGCCGCCACCGGAAAGTGAAGTCTTGTTCAAACTTGCCTTATTTCAGTCGACATGGTCTGAAAGAAGACGAAAGGGCGTTCCATGAAGCTAGTCAGCATCGGTGAGATCCTGTGGGATGTCTTCCCGGAAGGCGAATTCATCGGCGGGGCGCCATTCAATCTTGCTGCCCACGCCGCGCGTCTGGGAAATGAGAGCTATCTGCTGAGCGCGGTAGGCGAGGATGCTCATGGCAAACGCGCCCTCGCCGCCATGAAGCAACTGGATGTGAAGCCCGATCTGATGTCGATCTCCCGTCGCAGCCCCACTGGTACGGTGAGCGTTTCCATTGACGGATCCGAAGAGGCCTGTTACACCATCCTGCGCCCGGCAGCCTATGACGATGTCCACGCCAGTGCCAGCCTACTGGACAAAATCCGGCAGATCACGCCCCAATGGCTCTGCTTTGGGACCCTTTTTGCCCATCCGCAAAGCGGCCTCGACACGCTGCGTCAGGTGCTGGAGGGTTGCCCCGGTCGCCGCTTTTACGACGTCAATCTGCGCGACGGTCACTATCGATGGGATACCGTGGAAACGCTGCTGCACTGCGCCAACATCGTGAAACTGAACGAACACGAGCTAGGCTGGGTGGCCCGAAAGTCCGGCTACCAGGGCCAGCCCTTCCCGGAACTCGCTGCCAGCCTTTCCGCGGAGTACGCCGTGGAAACCATCTGCGTCACCCGTGGCGGGCGTGGTTGCTCTCTCTTCCATCGTGGCGACACACTGGACGTCGAAGGCGATAGCGTGGAGGTGGTGAACACCGTGGGAGCAGGGGATTCCTTCAGCGCCATGTTTCTCCACGGTATATCCAGCGGTTGGCCGATAGCGGAAACCGCCCGGCGCGCCAACCGCCTGGGCGCTTTCGTCGCCTCGCAACAGGGCGCTGTCCCTGAGTACAATCCGGCGGAACTGCTGGCCGCCTAACCAAAGGCAAATTCACCAAGCCGCTACCCACCCTGTGGGAAATCCGGCCCCTTCCGCACGTTCTCTGCCTGCCAGAGGTGCCGCCGATCATGGGCCAGCATGATCAACAGGCCTTCTGTAAGGGATATCTTCCATACTGGAATGGCTGGATTCTTGAACCGGATTGAGGACATGTCCACGCGCGCCGCGTCGCGACCGAATGCCAGGTACTCCTCACGAGTACGCACGAACTCCTCAATGACCCGCTTCGGCTCCAACGACGCAGATGGCAGCACGGATGTAGGCGCCTTCACCTTCACGCGATAGGGTGGTTCCAGAATCGACAGGAACTTCGATGCCAGAAAACCCACCCGAAACGCTGCTGGCGCCAAGGGCGCGTTCTGGCGTTCGCGCTCAAAGGCTAGCCGCATGGGAGACCGGTAAATCGCCAGCGTGAAATTCAGGTGCTGAACGCACTCCGCGATGGACCACGATGCCGGGGCGGGTCGCCATAGCAACTGCTCCTGGGTAAGCCCGTTCACCAAGCGCTGAAATCGGGCCAGACCCTCCAACGATTGCACCTCAATCTCTTCAAACACTACCTGTCTGGCCATCCTGCATCACTCCTCCAGCAGTTTTGCCGCTGGACCATCTATTCGTATTTGCGCAAACGATCAATTCCTGGCTCACAAGGCGCGATTTCCATCGACTCCGCAGGTCACCCTTGCTCTTTCCTCTGCAATCAGCCTATATTGGCAAAGAAACAGCGAAGTCTGCCGAAAACATCGAATGCGTGAGATTCAGCAAGAACTTGAGCGGCTGCGCGCCAAACTCCGCAAGTTGGAGCAGCAGTGGACGCACGGCGTTTCCCCCTCCCCCCACATTGCTGAAATCCCCGCCAACCAGGAGCTACCGCCCTGGGAGAGCGTCAGCACCGAGGCGTCCTTCGAAGCCAGCCTCGCGCGGATCGATGCTCCCGCTGGGGGCCCTCCGGCGCCTTCCGATAATGTCTTGTGGCGGGCAGCTGATTCCCACGATTCCCGAAAATCCAGCATCCACGAAGCGGTTTCCGGAACTGTGGTGGAGACGCCGCTCGGGAATTACTTCGAAGCGCAAACCGTTTTTCCCTACCGTGATGTCCACGGCAATTTCGCTTTGGACGGGCTACTTGGCATGCCGCCAGCACTGCTTACGGCCCTTTGTCCTCAACACCAGGGGGACCCCTCCAGTACCTGGGCGTTTCTGGACACTGAGACGATCGGTCTGGCCGGAGGCGCTGGCAGTTTCGCCTTCCTCATCGGGTTGGGGTCCCTGGACGCGGATGGTTTTCGGGTCCGGCAGTTTTTCCTCCGTGAACCCGGCGAAGAAGCCAGCGTCCTGCACGCGCTATCGCAATGGCTCGGCCGGTTCCGCACGCTGATCACCTATAACGGCCGTAGCTTTGACGCGCCGCTCCTGGAAACCCGCTATGTACTCTCTCGCCAGCCCATCCCGTTTGCTGAGATGCCGCATCTTGATCTGCTGCACGCCTGCCGCCGTCTGTGGAAATTGCGTTTTGAAAGCTGCAAACTCACGAATCTGGAACGAGAAGTACTTGGTTTTGAGCGGGTTGGCGATGTCCCGGGGTTCCTTATCCCGTCGCTGTACACCAACTACCTGCGCACCGGCGATGCGGGTAGCTTGGCGGCCGTGTTCACGCACAACGCGCTGGATATTCTCAGTTTGGCCTGCCTCACCAACCTGGTGTCCTCAGTCTTTGAGAATCCTCAGCACCAGCAGCCAAGACACCCCGCGGAATGCCTCGGCCTGGGTCGCTGGCTGTTGCAGCTAGGCCGTCGCCAGGAGGCCGTGCGCTTCCTCTGGCGCGCCGCCAACGCCGCCATCCCGGAGGATTTGCTCGCATCCACGCTTTGGGAAATCGCCACCGCAGAGCGCCAGATGGGCAACTACGCAAATTCTCGCCGTCCCCTTGAGCAGCTTCTCGGCTTCCCAAATCGCTTTCAGAGCAAGGCATTGGAAGCCCTGTCCATCCTCATGGAACGTCGATTGAAGCAGCTTCCAACCGCCCTCGCCTTCGCCCGGCAACTGGAGCAGTGCAACCCGTCGGAGGCGAATGCCGCGCGCATCGAACGGTTGGTGAAGAAACTGCGCGGACATTCCCGACAGCAATCACTGACACCAGGAACGGAAAATCCAGACAACTATCCGCGTACGCGGTAAGCAATCTCTTACGCACGCTGGATCGCGCCGGGTCGGGATCCGGGCTTCACCACCGGGATCCCTTGGTCACACAGGGGGCACACTTCCGGGGGATACGCCTGCACAGCCAACTGCCACA
>JALOKO010000361.1 GCA_025456495.1 Bryobacterales bacterium
CCAGGACGGAATTCTGGGCGCCCAGCGCGCCGTGGACAATCTCGAAGGTGGTGCGGGTGTAGTAATCCAGGCCGCGCACGAGACGCGGGCGCACTTCGTATTGGACAGCGGCATCGTCCAGATAGGCGCACACGGCGGCAAAATGGTCTTTGGTTTCCGCGTTGAGAAACTCGTGAATGGAGGGGAGGGCGGCGATGACGGCCTCGTCCTGAGGATCTTTGGAATCGAGGACACGTAAGGGGTTGGTTTCGGCGCGCCGCTGGTTATCGGCGCTCATGAGATGCTTGACGCCCGCCAGTTGTTCGCGCAACGCCGCCACGTAGCGCGCGCGACTATCCGTATCGCCCACGCTATTGATGAGCAACCGAAAATCGCGCAAGCCCACCGCCTCCAGATAGCGCACGACCATCTCAATCACTTCGCCATCCACCAGCGGGGACTCGCTGCCAATCACTTCAGCGCCAATCTGGAAGAACTGGCGGAAGCGGCCTTTCTGTGGACGCTCGCGACGGAACATCGGCCCCAGATAATAGAGCTTCGTCAGGCCCGGCTGCTGGTGCAGGCCATGCTCAATGAAGGCGCGGATGACGCTGGCGGTATTCTCAGGCCGCAGGGTGAGCGAGGACCCGTCGCGGTCTTCCCAGGTGTACATCTCTTTGGTGACGATGTCGGTTTCTTCGCCCACGCCACGGGAGAAGAGCTCAGTCTGCTCAAAGATAGGGGTACGGATTTCCTGGTAACGGTAGCGCGCGAACAGGTCGCGGGCGCTCTGCTCCACGTAGTTCCAGACGGAGGTATCGGGCGGGAGAAGGTCCCGCGTGCCCTTCACGGCGCGGATCAAAACACTTCGTCCTTAAAGGCCTTCTTGTACTTCAGGTAGTTGGCGGCATTCTCGCTGAAGCGCCGCTTTTCGTCGTCGCGTAGAGGCCGCACTACTTTGCCGGGAACACCCATCACCATGGAATAGGGCGGCACCACCATGCGCTCCGGCACCAGGGCGCCAGCGGCGATGACGCTTCCCTTGCCAACGACGGCGTCGTTCAACACGATGGCTCCGATGCCGATGACAGCGTCGTCCTCAATGGTGCAGCCGTGCAGGTTGACGGAGTGGCCAATGGTGACCCGATTGCCGATGGTGAGCGGGCAGATATCGTGCTCGACGTGAAGGCAGCAGTTGTCCTGCACGTTAGTTTCGGCGCCGATGCGGATCTTGTTGACGTCGCCACGGATGGTGACATTGCACCAGACGCTGCAGTGCTCGCCGAAGACGACATCGCCAATCACTTGGGCGCTGAGGTCGATGTAGCAGGATGTGGGGATCACGGGGGTGATGCCCTTGTAGGATCGGATCATGGGAAAGGCCTGAATTTCCATGCTATCACAGGGGTTTGCCGCAGCCGGGGGCGGGACGACGGAAGGGAAGGCAGGCGGGTCGGCGGAGGACGGGCTTTCCGCGAGTTGCTGCACGTACAATGAACATATGAAGCGCACCCGTGTTCTACCCGACTTCGGGATACCCGTCTGCCGCACGATGCTGATGGCGCTGGTCCTGCTTGGCTTGGGGGCCGTTTCCCTGCAGGGGCAGGTAGTGACGCAGAAGCTGCCGTTTTCGTTTGATGGCATGCAGCGCATGGCAAGGGTGGGCGACCCGCAGGTATCCCCGGATGGGCTGACCGTCGCCTTCCAGGCCAGCAAGGTTGACCTGCAGGCGAACAAGACAGAGACGCAGGTCTACGCGGTTTCCATTCTTGGCGGAGTGCCACGGCAATTGACCACCCAGGGAAACAACAGTCGGCCACGCTGGTCGCCGGATGGCAACACGATTTACTTCCAATCCAGCCGCGATGGAGAGTCGCAAATCTGGCGGATGCGCGCCGATGGAGGGGGCCAGACGGCCATCACGAAGCTTTCGACGGGTGCGGACGGACACATCGTTTCGCCGGATGGCGGAAGGCTGGTATTCACCAGCGAGGTGTATCCGGATTGCGGGGCCGACGATGTTTGCAACGCGCGGGAGCTGGCCGCTGAGAAGGCCAACCCGGTGAACGCCCGCGTGTACACCGAACTGCTCTATCGCCATTGGAACCAGTGGCAGGGCAAGCGCCGCAAGCACCTGTTCGCCATGAACATCGATGGGACCGGAATGGTTGACCTGACGCCCGGAAACCGCGAAACGCCACCCTTCCATTTGGGCGGCGACGACGATTACGACATTTCCCCGGACGGCGGCGAGGTCTGCTTTGTCCACAATCCTGACCCTGTGCTGGCCACCAGCACGAATGGGGAACTGTACGCGACGCCCATCGTGGGAGGCGAGCATGTGCGGATCACGAACAATCCCGGCAATGACGTGCAGCCGCGCTATTCACCCGATGGCAAGTATCTGGCCTGGCGCATGCAGACGCAGGCTGGTTTTGAAAGCGATCGCTGGCGTCTGGTGGTGATGGAGCGAGCCACGGGCAAGTGGGTATCCATCACCGACAGCATGGACCGCTGGGTGGATGGATATACGTGGATGCCGGACTCACAGCGACTGGTGTTCAGCGTAGGAGATCGCGGCCGACACACGGCCCACCTGGTGAGGGCCACCGGCGGGGGGACGCAGCAGATCATCAACAATCCGGCCAGCGTGTCCAGCATGCAGTTCACCAAGGACATGCGGCGGCTGGTGTATCTGGAAGCCAGCGGCAGTCGGCCGGCGGAAATTTTCGTTGCCAGCTCAGAGGGTGGCGTGGCCACGGCGCTGGCTCGCCTGAACGATGACGTCATCAACACCTATCAACTGACTCCTCTGGAGGATTTCTGGGTGGATGGGGCCGAGGGCGCGCGCGTGCAGAGCTTTGTGGTGAAGCCACCCAACTTTGACGCCTCGCGCAAGTACCCCGTGTTGTTCCTGATTCACGGCGGACCCCAAGGGGCATGGGGCGAGAGTTGGAGCTATCGTTGGAACCCGCAGATTTTCGCCGCCGCGGGTTACCTGGTGGTGATGCCGAATCCGAGAGGCTCCACCGGCTATGGACAACGATTTGTGGATGAGGTGAGCGCGGACTGGGGCGGCCGCGCCTATCTGGACATCATGGCGGTGGTGGACCAGGTGGCGGCCTGGCCGTACGCCGACGCGGAACGGATGGGCGCCGCGGGCGGCAGCTACGGCGGCTACATGGTGAACTGGATCCTGGGCAACACGAACCGGTTCAAAGCGCTGATCTCTCACGCCGGGGTCTACGATTTGGAAAGCATGTTTGGCGAGACCGAAGAGCTGTTCTTCGCCGAGTGGGAATTCAAGGGCGCGCCCTGGCGGAACTCAGAATTCTACACCCGCTGGTCACCCAGCAAGCGGGCGGCATCGTTCCGCACACCCACGCTGGTGTTCCATGGCGAGCGGGATTATCGGGTGCCGCTGGGGCAGGGGCTGCAGTTGTTCACGGCGCTGCAACTGCAAAAGGCGCCCTCGCGGCTGGTGCTGTTTCCAGACGAGGGGCACTGGATTCTGAAGCCGCGCAACAGCGAATACTGGCACAAGGAATTCCTGGCCTGGATGGACCGCTGGGTGAAGGGCGAGGCGGCGAACAGCGAAGCCGCACCCACGCCGGGCGAAGTGGAAGTGACGGGCCAGCCAACCGGGCGGTAGCGGAACGGGCGCTGGCGGGAGCGCCGCGCATGAGGAACGGCGGGAATGGCGCCGTTCACGGAAGCCACAGCACGCCTCGCGCGAGCGCGATCAACGCCAGCACCACCAGGAAGGCGCCAGCCAGCCCGCTGATGTCCACACGGAAGCGGCGGTAGAACTGGCCTGGACCTTCCGACAGACGCAGGTCGCCCAGCTTGACGATGAGCAGCTCGTGGCCTTCGCGGGAAGCGGGAAGCTCCTCGCCCGTGGCCTCATCGCGATAGGTAGGGCTATCGAGGTTTTCATAGAAGGCGCGGGTGATGGTGGACGATTCCGGCGGAAACAGCAGACTCACCAGCACCAGCGCGGCGAAACCCGCGGCAAGCGCCACCAGGCAATTCCAGGCATCCCACTTCAGCAGTTCACCGAATTGCGCGTGGGTCATCCAGAAGAAGATCACCGACGCTACCACCAGGCTGGCGAGGGCGCCCTGGCGGTTTGCGCGCCTCCAACAGATGGCGCCAAACATGCTGATGCCCATGAACGCGGCAATGGTTTCCGTGAACAGGAAGGCCTCCAGGACGCTGTCCACGTAGAAGCCAAAGACGATGCCGAAACCGGTGACCACCACGCCGGACACTCTGCCGACGGCAAGATAGTGCGCGTCCGGCGCTTGGTTGCGCCAGTAACGGCGATACAGGTTCTGCGTGAACAGCGCTCCACCGTTCACCATCATGGCCGAACAGGTGGACATGTTTGCGGCCAGCACACAGGCAATCATCAGGCCCACGAAACCAGGGGCCAGCAAGGCACGGGTGGCATAGCCAAAGGCAAGCTCGGGGTCACTGAGCGCCTCGCCGTTCCGGATGGCCAGCACCACCACAATGAGGCCTGTCAGCGCCCAGCCGATGGTGCAGAAGCGCTTGGTGAAGTTGCCATAGGCCATGCCGATGCGGCAGGTGCGTTCGTCCTTGCCCGTGCCGACGGCGGCCAGTTGATGTGGTTGGGCAATGATGCCGATGAGGCCATTCAGCGTGAGTACCGCAATCATGAAAACGCCAATGTCGCCCGGGGCCACCATGGACAGCATGTGCGGTGGCA
>JALOKO010000362.1 GCA_025456495.1 Bryobacterales bacterium
CAGTTCAAAGTGAAAGCTCCCCTCGTCTCCCTGCGCCGGAATCCGCAACCAGTACAAGCGTGATTCCTGCCCCGCTTCCTGGCCGAAGCGCAGCGCATCCGGACGGCGATCAAAGCCCGTCTCCACCAGGGGCTGCGTGATAATCTCGTCAAACCCCGCCAGGGCAAACGGCTTTTGCGCGCAGGATTGGCCCAGCAGCAGCGCTGCCAGATAGCTCAGCAACAGGCATCGGCCCCACATTGAATTTCGGATGTGCATCCCGGATCCCTGGATGAAGTCCACAACAACAGTCCACAACCGGACGCTCTTCGACAAGGGCCTATCGCCCGGCGTGGTATGCATCTGGCGCGGAACTGGCTGCTCACTCAACAACGCGGATCCTGGGGGAAAAAGGATCGGCGCGCGCACAAAGTTTACATGGGCTTCGCCCACCTGCGGGCATCCGCCCACGCATCCGCTCACGAATCTGCTCACGCATCCGCTCACGAATCTGCAAAGCACCGCGTCGGCTTCCCCAAGGCCGGGCCGCAGCGCCCTGCAGCAGGCTATTCCAGCGTCAGCAGGAAGTGCAGGTCCACGGCCTTCACGGAGTGGGTAAGCGCGCCGGCGCTGATGAAGTCGGCCCCGGTGCGCGCATACTCTGACACGCTACCCAGCGTGATGTTCCCGGAAAGCTCAGTGGACGCGCGCCCGTTGATGTGCCGAATCCAGTCCCTGGCCTCCTCGGGCGTCAGGTTATCCAGCAACAGCTTGGTGGCGCCTGCTTCCAGCGCCTCATCCATCTCGCCCCACGTGCGCACTTCCACTTCGAAGTCCATCCCCGTGGCCTGCGCGGCGCGAATGGCCGCCGTGATGCTGCCCGCCGCGGTGATGTGGTTGTTCTTAATCAGGATGGCGTCGAACAATCCCTGGCGGTGATTCACTCCGCCTCCCGCGCGCACCGCCATCTTCTCCAGCTTGCGCCAGCCCGGAGTGGTCTTCCGCGTGTCCAGGATCCGGCAGCCCGTCCCCTCCGTGCGCGATACATAGGCCGCGGTTTGCGTGGCGATTCCGCTCAAGCGCTGCAGGAAGTTCAGCGATACCCGTTCGCACTCCAGCAATGTCCTGGCGTCGCCTGCCACGCGCGCCACCACCGTCCCCGGCAGCAGCGTCACCCCGGAGGCAAACTGGATCTCCAACAACCGGATGCTGCCGCCGTGCAGCCGGTAGATCAGCGGCAACAGCTCAATCCCCGCCAAGGTCAAGCCTTGCTTCGTACGAAACACCCCCGATGCCTGGCGCCCCTCCGCCACCGTGGCGCCGCTGGTCACATCGCCACTGCCGATGTCTTCCTCCAACGCCATCCGTACGAGTTGTTCAATTTCCGGGCTGTGGATGTCGAAAGCCAAGTTGTTGGACATTGACCTAGAGTTCCCGCCGTCCTTCCGCATGGCTATACCGCCAGGGCCGTCAGCGCTTCCTGGTTCTTTTGGTGCTTCTCTTCGTATTCCTGCAGCTTCGCGCGCAGGTTGTCCACCACATGGGCGGGCATCTTGCTCACCACCGCCTCGTTGGAAAGCTGCCGCTGGCTGTTGGCGATCACCTTTTCCAACTGCGCCTGATCCTTCAGCACGCGTTGCCGTTGGGCTTCCAGTTCAGCCGCTGGCACCTGCAGCAGGATGTCGAAGTCGGGTGAGGATTTCACCGCGCCCTTCAACGCGGGCGCACTGCCCTCATGCACGGTCGCGTCAATGGTGGCCAGCCGGTTGAGGGCCTCCAGTTGCGATTGCGCCACCCGCGCCGCCGTCCCGCGCGCATAGATCACAGCCTCGATCTTCTTCTTGGGGTCCTGCCCCAGGTCGGCGCGTAGATTGCGAACCGCCCCGATGAGGTTCTGCAGCGTCTCAATCTCCGCCTCCGCCCGGGCGTCCTGCACACTCGGGTCAGCTTCCGGGTACCGGGTCAGGCAGATGGATTCCGCGCGGCCGTCCCCCTCCCGCCGCAGCCGCTGCCATAGCTCTTCCGTAATGAAGGGCATCACCGGATGCAGCAACCGCAACGAGCACTCAAACACGGTAAGGATGTTCTTCCAGTGGTGGTCCAGCCCGCTGTTTTCCTGGAAACGCAGCTTCTTTAGCTCCACATACCAGTCACAGAAATCGCCCCAGAAAAAGGCCCACAACTGCTGCGCCACTTCGTGATATCGATAGCTGTCGATGGCCTTGTTCAGCACGCCCGCATAGTGGTTCAACCGCGAGAAGATCCAACGGTCTTCCAGCGGCGCCTCGCCCGTAGCCGGGTCAACGTGCGGGACATAAAACGCGCGCTCCTCCGGCATCCAGGGCTCCACGCCCGCGCGCTCCATGTTCAGGAAAAGGAAGCGGGCAGCGTTCCAGATCTTGTTGGCGAAGGCGCGCGATGAGGCCAGCCGCTCATCCGTCAACACGATGTCGGTTCCTGGCGCGGCCCCCAGCAGCAGCGTCAGTCGGCACGCGTCGGTACCGTACTGGTCAATGATCTCCAGCGGATCCACCGTGTTGCCCTTCGTCTTGGACATCTTCTGGCGCTCTGCATCGCGCACCAGCCCATGGATGTACACCGTGCGGAAGGGCACATCACCCATGCACTCAATGCCCATCATCATCATGCGCGCCACCCAGAAAAAGAGGATGTCGAAGCCCGTTATCAGCAGCGTATTGGGATAGAACTTCTTCAGATCCTCGGTTTCCTCCGGCCAGCCCAGCGTCGAAAAGGGCCAAAGCGCGGAACTGAACCAGGTATCCAGCACATCGGTGTCCTGGGCGATGTTGACGCTGCCGCAGTGCTCGCACCGCGTCGGGTCTTCCATCGCCACCGTGATGCCATGGCAATCGTGGCAATGCCACGCGGGGATCCGATGCCCCCACCACAATTGCCGGCTGATGCACCAATCGCGGATGTTGCGCATCCAGTCGTAGTAGATCTTCGTCCAGTTGTCCGGCACGAACACCGTGCGGCCCTGCTCCACCGCTTCGATGGATTTGTCGGCCAGCGTCCGGGTCCGCACGAACCATTGCGTGCTCACCATGGGCTCCACCACCACGCCCGTGCGCTGGCTCTTGCCCACACTCAGTTCATAGGGTTCGGCCCGTTCCAGCAGGCCCTGCGCTTCCAGGTCAGCCAGCACGCGCTCGCGGGCCTCGTAGCGGTCAAGCCCCGCATACACGCCGCCTTCCCCGCTGATGCGGGCGTGCTCGTCAATCACGCGAATCAGCGGCAGGTTGTGCCGCATGGCCGCCTCAAAATCGTTGGGGTCGTGGGCGGGCGTGATCTTCACGCAGCCGGTGCCGAACTCGGGGTCGGCCATCTCATCCAGAATGATGGGAATCTCGCGCTGCATCAGCGGCAACAGCACGCTCTTGCCATGCAGATGCAGATAGCGCGGGTCGCGCGGGTTAATCGCCACCGCCGTATCGCCCAGCATCGTTTCCGGCCGCGTGGTGGCCACTACCACGTATTCCTCGGAATCCTTCACCGGATAGCGGAAGTGCCACAGCTTGCTATCCACCTTCTCGTGGACCACTTCCAGGTCACTCAGGGCCGTCTGCAGCTTGGGGTCCCAGTTCACCATGTAGGGTCCACGGTAGATGAGGCCCTTCCGATAGAGGTTCACAAACACCGTGCGCACCGCGCGCGACAGGCCCTCATCCAACGTGAAGCGCGTGCGGCTCCAGTCCACGCTTTCCCCAATGCGCGCCATCTGCCTCAGGATGGTGCCACCGTGCAGTTCCTTGTACTCCCACACCTTGGCTTCGAAGGCTTCCCGGCCCAGGCTCTGCCGTGTGATGCCCTCTTTGGCCAGTTCGCGTTCCACCACCATCTGGGTGGCGATGCCTGCATGATCGGTCCCCGGAAGCCACAGCGTGTTGTGGCCCTTCATGCGATGCCAGCGGGTGGTGACGTCGATCTCAGAGTGCTCCAGCATGTGGCCCATGTGGAGGCTGCCTGTCACGTTTGGCGGCGGGATTACCAGCGAGAATACCGGCCGCGCATCAGCGGGCTGGTTGGATGGCTGGAAGAACGTGGAGTTGCGCCACCATTCGGCCCAGCGAGGCTCAAACTGTTGAGGCTCATAGACTTTTTCAAGTTGCATGGGGATCTGGAAGGGAACCTTCAGGATACCATGCGCATGATGACAGCCAATGCTGCCGCGGCCTTCCGGCCCCCAACCTGGTTGGTCACCGCCCCGCAACAGCGCCATGCATCACGAGCGGCCCCATTGTACGGCTCCGCTCCTTTGCCATGTGACGCCGATGAAACTTCTTCGGGCCTTCCCTTGTCAGTAGAATGATGAGATCTTGGGGCCGGAATATATGGAATGCGCGCAGCGCACGCCCTGCAAACCCGGAGTGTCAACGACAATCCGCGAACCCGGAGTGCCAACGACAATCAGCGAACCCGGAGTGCCAACAGCAATGGTGAAACGAATTCTTGCCGGGGTTGGTGGTGATGCCCAAGCAGGCGGCCCTCTTGCTTGGAGCGCTTTCCTTGCGCGGGCGACAGGCGCGTCCGTAACCACGGCCCCGGTCCTGGACCTCAGCAGTTGGAAGCCCCCGCTGCCCACGGCAATCACCGCCAATCAGGCCGCCCGCGTTCTGGAGAATCAGCCGTGGACGCAGGCCAGTGACCTGCACGAAGCCACCCGTCGGTTCTGCTGCCAGACGCTGTCCGGCCAGG
>JALOKO010000363.1 GCA_025456495.1 Bryobacterales bacterium
TTTTCCGGGAGCTTCTTTTCCGCGGCGCCCTTCAGGAAGCGCAGCCGCTGCTGCTCCATCTCCTCAGCCTTCTTCTTGCCCATCGCGCGACGCAGAATGTCCGCCTCGCCCAGCGAGTAGCCCGCCAGCACGTTTGCGATCTGCATCACCTGCTCCTGGTAGACGATCACGCCATAGGTTTCCGCCAGCAGTTCCTCCAGTTGGGGCAGTTCGTACACCACCTTGCGCCGGCCGTGCTTGCGCTCAATGAAATCGTCAATCATGCCGCCCTGAATGGGGCCTGGGCGATACAGGGCGTTCAGCGCGATCAAGTCCTCAATCCGCGTGGGTTCGTAGCGGCGCAGCACGTCTCGCATCCCCGCTGACTCAAACTGAAAGACGCCGCTGGTAAGGGCGCGCGCGAAGATCTGGTAGGCCTTCGGGTCGTCCAGCGGAATGGACTCCGGCTGGATGCGTTCGCCCTTGGTCTTGGCGATCAGGTCCAGCGCATCCTCAATGATGGTGAGCGTGGTCAGCCCCAGGAAGTCCATCTTCAGCAGCGACAACTTCTCCAACCCGCCCATGTCGTACTGGGTGACAATTTCGTCCTTGTTCGTCTTGTACAGCGGGACGATTTCCTTCAGTGGGATCGGAGAGATCACCACTCCCGCCGCGTGGACCCCCGCATTCCGCGCCTTGCCTTCCAGACGCTGCGCCAGGTTCAGCACCTCCTTGACGCGGGGATCTTCGTTGGCTGCCTCTCGCAGTTTGGGCTCCTGCTCAATCGCGTCCTTCAGCTTGATGTTCAGCACGGGCGGAATCATCTTCGTGATGCGATCCACCTCCCCGAAGCCCATGCTCAGCACCCGTCCCACATCCTTGATGGCAGCCTTTGCGCCCAGCGTGTTGAAGGTGATGATCTGCGCCACCTGCTCCCTTCCGTACTTCTCCGTGACGTACTGGATCACCTCGCCCCGACGCCGTGTGCAGAAGTCCACGTCCACGTCAGGGAAGCTGATCCGCTCAGGATTCAGGAAGCGTTCAAACAGCAGGTTGTATTCCAGCGGGTCAATGTCCGTGATGCGCAGACAATAGGACACCAGGCTGCCCGCCGCAGATCCGCGCCCAGGACCCACCGGGATCCCCTTCGACCGCGCATAGCGAATGAAGTCCCACACGATCAGGAAGTATCCCGTGAACTTCATGCTTTCAATCAGCTTGATCTCACGCTCAAGGCGCTCTTCGTACTCGGCCAGCGAGTGCTTCAGCCGACCCTGCGCGGCTTGCTGGCGCAGCACGGCGCAGCGTTGCTCAAAACCCTGCCGGGTGATGTACTCAAAGTAGGTTTCCAGCGAATGACCCTCCGGGACGGTGAAGTCCGGGAAGGGGTTGGCAACCTTCTCCAGCTTGACGTGGCAACGCTGGGCGATCTCCCAGGTGTTGTCCAGCGCTTCCGGGATCTCACCAAACAGCCGCAGCATTTCTTCCTTGCTCTTCAGGTAGAACTCCTGGCTGTCGAAGCGCATCCGGTTGGGGTCAGACAGCACGGTGCCGGTGGAGATGCAAAGCAACACCTCCTGCAGCCGCGCATCGTCCTTGGCCACATAGTGCGAGTCGTTGCTGGCGATCAAGGGCATACCGGTATCCCGGGCTAGGCGGACAATTTCGCGCATCACGATGGGGTCTTGTTCCAGGCCGTGATCCTGCAGTTCCAGGAAGAAGTTCCCCTTGCCGAACATGTCCTGATACTGGTAAGCGAGTTGGCGGGCCACGTCGTACTTGCCTTGCACCACCGCTTCGTTGATGTCACCCTTCAGGCAAGCCGAGCTGCAGATGATGCCCTTGGCGTGCTTAGCCAGCAGATCTTTGTCAATGCGTGGCTTGTAATAAAAGCCCTCGGTGTACGCGGACGACACCAGTTTCACCAGATTGCGGTAGCCCTCCTGCGTTTCGGCCAGCAGCAGAAGGTGGTTGTACCCGTCCCCCTCCTTGCGCTCATGCATCCGGCCGGGAGTCACGTAGACCTCGCAGCCAATGATGGGGTTGACGTCCTTGCTTTTGGCGGTGTTATAGAACTCCACGGCCCCGAAGAGGTTGCCATGGTCGCTCATCGCGATGGCGGGCATCTCCATCCGGGCGGCCGTATCGATCAGGGTAGGAATATCCGCCGCCCCATCCAGCATCGAGTAATCCGTATGGCAATGCAGATGAACGAAAGGAGCATCAGAAACAGGCTTTGGCAAGGCGGACTCCGACAGAACAGGATCGTGTCGCGGGGGATGTAGTTCCAGTATACGGGGTTGGGGGTGAGGGACCAGCCGCCACCGCACCGCCTCCAGCGGCGCCACAACAGGTCCCCCACCAGCCCTTCGTCACCGAGAATCCGCACAAACCCCGCAGCTCAGCAGCCCCGCAGCGCAGCAGCCCCGCACGGGCAAGAATAACGCCATACTACGGGCTTCAATTCGTGGACGCATGCCCCAGAACATCCCCACGCCCGAAGGCGGCGACACAACCTCCGCTGCGTTAACAGAATCCCATTTGCACGCAACGATCCGTGGGTTCAGGCCTTATCGTGAAAATCGCCGCTAGGATGCCCTCTCGGGATCGATGCTCTACGGCGATTTCCTGGCGAGTCAAGTCAGTCCCCGGGACTTCTGGTGCGAGGAATTCCCCGCCGCCGGGCAAGCCTTGCCAGCCGTGGGAGTGAGCGCTCCATGCACTTGAGAAGGGCACTACGCGGACGGTGCGCAGGCGGGTCACTTGGTCATCTTTGGACATGTGCAATAGGACGAGCGCTCGGGGAGCGTAGATATAATCTACCCATGATTCGGATCGTGCTCTCCTGCTTCTTTGTTGCCCTGGTCTCGTTCAGCGCCGTTTCCCAGACGGTTGTCTCGATCGCGGGAGGTGACTTCCTGATCAATGGCCAGCCCACCTATGCGGGGCGGACCTGGAAGGGAAAGCGCATTGAAGGATTGTTGTTCAACAACCGTGTGGTGCAAGGGACCTTCGATGACCTGAACCCGGAGACGGCGTCGCGATGGGCGTATCCGGATACAGGCAAGTGGGATCCGGAGCGAAATGTGCGGGAGTTTCTCGCCGCGATGCCGGAGTGGAAGAAGCACGGCATTCTGGCATTCACGGTGAACTTCCAGGGTGGATCGCCGGAGGGCTATTCGAAAGGCCAGCCTTGGGAGAATCATCCGTTCAACCCGGATGGTTCGCTGCGGCCCGCGTTTATGGAGCGGATGAAGCGCATCCTGGATGAAGCGGACCGGCTTGGGATGGTGCCGATAGTGGGCTATTTTTACTTCGGACAATCCAGACGGCTCCAGACGGACGAAACTGCGATCCGCGCGACGGATGCGCTCACCCAATGGCTGCTGGAGGGCGGCTGGAGGAATCTGTTGGTGGAGATCAACAACGAATCGAACCCTGGATACCACCCACCCATCCTGCGGCCCGACCGCGTCCACGAGCTGATCGCCCGAGTGCGGAGGACGCGCGCCGCAGACGGACGGCGGTTCCTGGCGGGCACCTCGTTTCCGGTAAAGGCAATGCCGACCTTCGAAGCGGTGCTGGAGTCTGACTTCGTGCTTCTGCATGGCAATTCGTTTACGTCGGCGGACCGACTGGTGGAGAGAATCCGTGCGACGCGCCAACTCGACCCCGGGAGGACGTTTCCGGTGCTGGTGAATGAAGATGACCATAGCGACTTCGAAGATCCGGATGGCCGGCTGGCCCGTTGCGTGGACGAGCATGTCTCCTGGGGCTGGTTCGACTGGCGGCGGCCGGGAGAGTCCTTTGACGAGGGCTACCAATCGGTGCCCGTCAATTGGACGATCAGCTCGGACCGGAAGCGGCGTTTCCACCGGATGGTTGCGGAAATCACCGGCAAGTGATGCCTTCCTGCGTGTCCCGGAATGGCGGCGGACGGCCGAAGAAGCCCCAGCCGTGCTGGATCAGCGAGGTGAGGACAGCGGAAGCTGTCCCGGTGGCGGTCCCCGGGACCCGAGAACGCAGCCTACAAGAGAACCCCGGATACCTTTGGCCTGTCCTCACGTGGCTGTCCTCGTTACGTGGCCGTCGAAACGCCAAACTATCCTGCCATCGGGAAGAATAGGCGGAACTCCGTATACGCTTGACAGTTCCCGATGGTGAACCACCCCGGAGGTTTTCCTCTCTTTCTGTGGTGCTTGGGCGGGTTGATTCGGGCGGCGTCCGTCGGGTTGTTTTGTGGGCCGTGGCGGGGGCGGGGTGTTTTGCGAAGCGAACTCTGCGGGCGGTGCTGAGCTGGGTGTCTGTACGTATGGGGTGAAAATTCCGAGGGCAGGGTTTTTGGGTTGGTACAGGTGCGTAAGTAGTTTGACGGCAACGGGTTGCGGGCTGTCGTCGCGAAGATTGCGGAGCTTTTTCTTGTCCGTATGATACGGACAAGTGCCGTTGTCGTGCGGACAAATGCGGTTGCGGTGCGGGCTGGCCGGGGGTGTTTGGAATCCGAAGGGAAGGGCGTGGGGCCGGAGAGGATGGGGTCGCATTCGCCAAGCGGGGCGAAGGCGACCGTGGACTCGCTGGCGCGAGGCGGTTTGGCTTTTGGCGCTGCGCGCTGACGGGCGAGGGGCGTGCGGGCGCAGGTAGGGCGTGGGCCTGGCGGGGGTGGCGGCTTTGGCCGTTTGTGCGGTGCAGGGCAGCGGCCGGTGGTGGATGTGTGGGGCTGGTGACGAAACGAAGCCAGCGGCGTGGCGGAAGTCGTCGAGGCTCACCGGGGGCGGGGATTGCAGGTAGGCGGCGAGGGCCTGTTCCCAGGCGTCTGCAGGCTGTTGGGCGGGCGGTGCGGCGGGGTGGGCTTGGGTGCGGGTGAGCTTCTGGGTGGCCAGGGCCATGCGGA
>JALOKO010000364.1 GCA_025456495.1 Bryobacterales bacterium
GACGAAAGCGCAGGCGCGTGCCTTCCAGAACTGCTTCCCGTTGGGGGTAGCCGCTCTCGCGCAACTTACGGATGTAGGACACCAGCACCACCCCGTTCAACACCGCAATGCCCCACAGCGCAATGAAACCCACTGAGGCGGGCACCGACAGGTATTCGCCGGTCACGTACAGCGCCACCACGCCCCCGATGCTGGCAAAGGGCAGCACCAGGATGATAAGGGCGGCGAAGCGCACCGAGTGAAACAACAGAAACAACAGGAAGAAAATCGCGCCGATGGTGATGGGGACAATGATCATCAGGTGCTTGCGGGCGCGCTCCATGTTTTGGAACTGCCCACCCCACTCAATGGAGTAGCCCGGCGGCAGTTCTAACTCTTCGTCCACGCGTTGCTGCAACTCCGCAACAAAGCCGCCCAAGTCACGATCCTGAATGTTCACTCCCACCACGATGCGGCGTTTGGCCATGTCGCGGTTGATTTGTGCAGGCCCTTCCACCACGCGAATGTCTGCGACGGTGTGCAGCATCACCTTCGCCCGATTGGGGGTTTCCAGCAGGATGTTGCGGATGTCCTCAACACTATCGCGCAGCTCGCCCGGATATCGCACGACTGCCTGAAAGCGCCGTTCGCCTTCGAAGATTTCCGTTGCCGCTTTGCCTCCCACGGCCGTTTCGATTACGTCATGAATGTCGGCGGCGTTCAACCCCAGGCGCGCGATGGCCTGCCGGTTGATGGTGATGGTGAGGTACTGCTGGCCGCCGACGCGATCCACGCGGGTATCCCGCATGCCGCGAATCTTGCCCGCCACCTGCGCAACCTCAGCTGCCTTGCGCACCAGAATTTCCAGGTCATCGCCAAAGATCTTCACGGCCACGTCCGCGCGCACGCCGGTTACCATCTCGTCGACACGGTCTGAGATCGGCTGCGCCATCACCAGGTTCACGCCCGGGATCACCTTCAACTTGTCGCGAATCTCATCGGCAATCTGGTCCTGCGTGCGGCCGTCCCGTTCTTCAAGCGGAGCGAGAGTGGCCACGACGTCGGCTTCATTCTGTCCCGCCGGATCCGAAGGCGATTCCCCGCGGCCCATTCTGGATACCACACGTGTCACGCCCGGCACGTCAGCCACCAGCTTCAGGGCGCGCATTTCCATCTGAATTGCCTCGTCCAGCGAGATGTTGGGAACCCGGTCAATGTTCGGTGAAATCGAGCCCTCCTTCATCTCCGGGATAAAGGAAGTTCCCAGCAATGGAAACAGCGCTACTGCGCCGCCGAAGGAAGCCACGGCCAGCAGGATGGCCGTTTTCTCGTTGCGCAGGGCAAGGGTCAGCACCAGGTCAAAGGGCTTGCGCAACCAGCGCACCAGGAAGGTGTCGTCCTCGCTGCCGCCCTTCAGTAGGTACTGCGAAAGCACCGGCGACAGGGTGAGCGACAGCACCAGCGAAATGGCCAGCGCAATGGCGATGGTGTAGGCCAGCGGCGCGAACATCTTGCCTTCCATGCCCTCCAGGGTCATCAGCGGCAGGAACACCAGAATGATCACCGTGATGCCGAAGATCACCGGCGTTCCCACTTCGCGCACCGCCTCCAGCACCACCTCATGTTTGGGGCGGCGGCTTCCGTGGCTGAGCTTGGCGAATACGTTCTCCACCACCACCACTGAGCCGTCTACCATCAAACCAATGGCGATGGCCAGCCCGCCCAGCGACATCAGGTTCGCCGAGAGGCCCACCTGGTTCATCACCATGAAGGTGGCTAGCGGCGTAAGGATCAATGTCGCAATCACAATCACACTTGACCGCAAGTCGCCCAGGAACAGGAACAGCACCACCGTCACCAACACGATGCCTTCCAGCAGCACTTTGCTGACGGTCCAAAGGGCCGCGTCCACAAGCTGTGAGCGGTCGTAGAACGGCACGATCTGCAGGCCGTTCGGCAGCAATCCGCGCTGGTTGATGTCCTCCACACGATCCTTGACGCGGCTAACAATCTCTTTGGCGTTGCCGCTGGCGATCATGATCACCACGCCACCCACGGCCTCGGTATAGCCGCCCTTGACGACGGCCCCATAGCGGACCTCCTCGCCCAGGCGTACGTCGCCGATGTCGCGGACATAAACCGGGGTGCCTGCAACCTCCTTGAGGACGATGCCACGAATGTCATCGAGGCTTTGAATCAGGCCCACACCGCGCACCAGATACTGCTCCGCATTCTGGGGAAGGAGTCCGCCACCGGCATTCGAGTTGTTCCGCGCCAGCGCATTGGTTAAGTCCTGCAACGTGACGGAGTAGGCCCGCAGCTTCAGGGGGTCGGCCAGCACCTGATACTGGCGCACGAAGCCGCCCACGGAGTTGATTTCAGCCACGCCAGGGGTGGAGCGCAGCATGGGCCGCACCACCCAATCCTGAATAATGCGCCGTTCCACCAACTCACTCTTCGTGAGGGCGCGCTCGCCGTCGTCAGGGCGCTCCAGCGTGTACTGATACACTTCGCCCAGCGCGGTGGACACCGGGCCAAGGATGGGGTTCACCCCCTCAGGCAAACGGCTGCGCACTTCCGCTAGACGCTCCATTACCATCTGGCGCGCGAAGTAGACGTCAACATTGTCGTCAAAGATCAGCGTCACAATGGACAGCCCGGGCTTCACCAGGGTGCGCATTTCGTTCATGCCAGGCAGGCCCGTCATGCCGATTCCAATGGGCACGGTGACAAAGCGCTCTACCTCTTCGGGGGAACGCCCAGGAGCCTCGGTGGCGATTTGCACCTGAATGGTGGTGACATCCGGGAATGCGTCCACTGAGAGGCTGCGTACCGCCTGGACGCCTGCGGCCAGCAGCATCAATGCCATCACCACGACGATCAAGCGGTTCCTCACCGCACTTTCGACAACGCCGTCTACCATCGTTAGCTCCCCTGCAAAGCCTGCTGCTTGCGCTCGTTGTTGAGGTGGAAGGCGCCGTCCAGCACGATCACGTCCGTGGTATCCAAGCCATCCTCCACCACACGTACCGCGCCGAACTCTCCACCCAGCAATACCTTGTGCAGTAGGAAGCTGTCGTTGCTGATGCGCAGGAACACGAAGTCTTCGTTGTTTTCACGCACCACGGCCGTGGACGGGATCACCAACTGCGTCTCTGCCAAGTCCTGCAGCGTGAGGCTGGCCAACATGGATGGCTTGAACAAGCCGCCTTCGTTCCTGAGGTCCATACGCGCTCGTACGGTGCGCGTTTCCGGGTTGACGATTGCGCTGACGAAACTCAACTTGCCCACGATCTTGCGGTCAGCGAAGGCAGCGATCTGCGCCTCCACGGTCTTGCCCGCCGCCAGTTGCCCGGCGCTCTGCTCTGGGACATCCGCCACCAACCAGACCTGGGAAAGGTCGGCCAGGATACAGATTTCCCCGGCCGGCTGCACCACCTGCCCGGGAGTGACGGCGCGTTCCATCACCGTGCCGCTGATGGGAGCAAAAATCTCTGTCACTGCGTTCACGGTACGCGTACGAAGCAGTTCCTCCACCCGTTCATCGCTCATTCCCAGCACGCGCAACTGGTCTCGCTCTGAAGAAAACTCCGCTTCGGCCTGCAGCAGGTCGGCCTCGCGCCGCTGCAGTTCCGCTGAGCCGATCACGCCTGCATCCACCAGCAATCTGGCGCGCTCCACGCTTCGCCGCGCCAGGTCGCGCTGCGAGTTGGCCTTCAGGAAGTGCAGTTGCGACTCCGCCAGTTCCGTACTACGCACGATGGCGATAAGGTCGCCGCGCTTCACCGTCTGGCCCTCGACAATCTCCAACCGGGTAATGCGACCTGCCACCGGGCTGGAGATGCGGGCCTGTCGGGTCTCGTCAGCCTCCACCCTTCCGGATACCTGCAATTGCCCCGTCACCGCGGTTCGGCGCGGATTCCCTACGCGCAGGTCCTCCAGCAAATCGTGCGCGGCAAACACGGTGCGAGTGTCGTTGGTTGCCGCCTTGGCTGTAGTGGCCTCGCCTACCTTTTCGGCGGCGCACCCCGTGCTGAATAGCAGCGCGGCCAGGATGGTTCCCATGGACAGCGTCAAGACGCCGCTGGATTTCATTGCTTTAGGGAATGTCACGGTTGCACCTCCAACTCCACGGCACGCAGTTGCTCAATCTCAATCAGCGCGGATCGCTGGTCGTACTGCGCATTCAAATAATCCACTCTCACGCTGCGCAGGATCCTCTGCGCGTCCAACACTTCCAGGATGCCCCGCTCGCCATAGCGCAAAGCTGCTTCCGCCGCCTGCAGCGCCGCTTCCGCTTCGCGCAACGACCCTTCCTCAAGAGATGCAATTTGCTGCCCCGCGATCTCATACAGTGCGAACGCGCGATCCAGTTGCGCCAGCAATTGCAGTCGCACCGCCTCCGCATTGGCCGCTGCTTCGGTGCGCGCCGCAATCGCCTGGGCAATTGGCCCCTCGCGCCGGTTCCACACGGGAAGCGGAATGCTCACCCCAAGCCGCACAAAGCCAAGGTCGGGCTGATGCTCCCATTCCATGCGTACCGACGGCTGGGGTTTCCGCATTGCCATCTGCAACTGAATCAGCGAGTCGGCTTGGCGGATCTGCGCTTCAGTTCGCTTCAGCCCCGGGTACTTCTCCAGCATCTCTGCCCGTAGACTTGCCAGCGGGGGGAGAGTTTCTGCGTTCACAGGGGGCATCACCACATCCAC
>JALOKO010000365.1 GCA_025456495.1 Bryobacterales bacterium
AGGTGCGCTCCATGGAGGAGTTCGATTCCAGACCTCAGCAATTGGCCATCGCCCGGCACGGCGAGGTCCGGCTGAATCGTCAGATCGTCGGTTTCAAGAAGATCAAGTTCTACACCATGGAAAACATAGGCGCGGGCCATCTCTCCATGCCCGAACAGGAAATCCAAACCACCTCCTGGTGGCTGCATTTCACTGAGGATTTCCTCCGTCAGTTCAACCAGCTTTCCCCTGTCCAGAAGCAGAATGGTTTGGTTGGCCTGGGAAACGTCCTGCGCACCGTTGCCGCCTTTTTGCTGATGTGCGATCCCCGCGACCTCGGCCTTGCTACCTCCGATGAGCCGCATACCCAGGGCCTGCGAATCCAGCCAAACCTGTATCTGTACGACGCCTATCCGGGTGGGATCGGGCTGAGTGAGCCGCTCTTCCGCATGACCGACCAGCTTCTCCGGCAAGCCCTCCAATTGATGCTGCAGTGTCCGTGCCAGGCGGGTTGCCCTTCTTGCGTGGGTCCCTTGGGCGAGGTGGGCGACGACGGCAAAGCAGTGGCCATTCGTTTCGTGCAAGCGCTCACCGAACAGGCGCTGGCTTCCTCTGAGAGCGTTCCGTTTTAGCCCTTGGCGGGCGGTCGCCAGGAAGGGTTCGGCCACTAGAGGTCGAATAGATTCAGCTGGCGCAATTGGAAATACTGGTTGCGCGAACCCCGCTTCACCGGGTTGGTGCGCAAGAGCACCTTTGCGGAATAGCGATCAGCCACGGCTAGGCTGATGGCTTGCTCCAGATCGCCCCGCAGTTCTTCTGCGACGGCCTCACGCTGCACCCAGCGCTTCGTAAACTGGTTCAGATCCGCTTCCAGCGACGCCAACGCACAGCGCCACTGCGCGTCCCGCAGGATCGCCTTCTGCTTGCCGATTCGCACCAGAACTGCCACTGCAGTTCAGGATATCGGGTTTTGCCGCCGTGCAGAAGTCCCTGGATTTCCAGGCAGTCACCAAGACCGCCGACGCCAACCACGAAGGCCTTTTGCGGCGGCCGCTGAGGATTCTTGCGCCCTTCAATGGCGCCTTCTGCAGCGCGCCAGGCAATGCCAGGCAAGCGATGCAGGCTAGCTCACGGTGTACTTGTTGTCCATCCCTGAGATGGCCCCATCCACATGCTTGATTGACTCGGGCAGGGCGGCAATGTCCTGCGCCTGGAAGATCCGCTGCGTGCGGCCGTCCAGCTT
Source organism: Bryobacterales bacterium (assembly GCA_025456495.1). Lineage (GTDB taxonomy): Bacteria > Acidobacteriota > Terriglobia > Bryobacterales > Bryobacteraceae > JACTMJ01. The sequence continues at coordinate 1,223 of JALOKO010000365.1, forward strand.
CGTCAGCAACTCATTCTCTTCCGTCAGCAGGTCACTAATCGTCGTCTTCCCCAGCAGTTCGTCCAGGAAGTATTGGATCGTCTTCCACAGACAGCGGATGTTGCACGAGCGGTAGTTCGCGCACACATGCGTGGTGCCCGTATGGCGCTCACAGAAGCGTGGGCTGAACACCGGTCCACCAAGAGAGTTTAGCACCTGAAGAACCGTAATCTGGTCAGACGGACGCGATAATGTATAGCCCCCCGCCTGCCCTCGGGTGCTTCGCACGAAGCCGCCACGGCGCAGGATACGCATCAGCTTTGCCACGTGATGGGTGGTCAACCCCTCCGCCGTACTGATTTGAGGAATCGTCTGGCAACCCGCGCCCTCTCCGCGCGCAACACGAAGCAGGCATCGGAGTCCGTACTCTTCTTGTGCGCTCAATTTCATACACGGCCTCCCGGGACTTCAGGGTCTATGTCCCGATACCACGCTATCACGGTTTTCGCAATCAGGAAAGAACAAATCGGGTTTATTATCTGAAACTATGATTCGATCCCCCCTCCCTGTTTCCCTTCGATTCTCCCGAAAAGCCCACCTCAAGGCCGCCCACGCTTACCTCTTTTTTGTTGGCGCGCCATCGAAATCCGTGATATAGGTTGAGTGAGGGTAAACGCCGCCTGCAATGCGGGCGCTTCTCATCCTCCCTTGCCCCGATTACTGGAGCACCCCTTCCCGATTGAACCGGCTCGCGTTTCTGTCACTGCTAGCGCTGTAACCAGCAGAATATCGGACACAGAACAGGCCTGAAGACTTACCAGGAGCATACCCCTCGTATGGACGAAGAGCGTAAGTATCGCCAACAGGGCTACATGGATTCCCCCGGCGGCGAACGCAAGGACCTTGATCGCGGTCGAGGTCCAAGACCAAAGCTGCCCCTCGACGTCACCGGGCCACGTCTGCCACGGCTGGTGCAGACGGTTGCCGCCTCCCGCTGCTTCAGTTGCGCGTCCACTCTGCCTGCGGGCATTGACTTCGCCGGGAACTGTCCCAAGTGCGGCGCGGACCTCCATTGTTGCAAGCAGTGCGCTTACTTTGAGCCTTCCACGCGCTTTCAATGCCGCAAGTCAATTCCCGAACGCATTGCCGTCAAGGACAAGGCCAACGCGTGCGAACTGTTCAGCCCCCGCGTCACCGTCGCCCGCGACGTGCGGCCTCCTGTCGTCGAGGCCTTGCCCGTACGGAATGGCGCCGCCAGTTCCGCCCAAGGCCCCAAGAATGCCGATGATGCCCGCGCGGCATTTGATAGCCTGTTCAAGAAGTAGCCCGCCTCCGATGCCCGCACCGGTGGCGCTTGTCCGTACCTGTCGGACATCCGCTGCTCTCAATCGAAACTGCGTCCTACTCCGGCGCATCTCATCAGTTGGCCTTACGGTTCTTTGGCGTACCGCGCCATGCCACAGGCCACTCCGCGTGCGCCAGAACACCACCGCGCTTGCGCAGCAATCTGCGGCGCTCGCGCCAGAAGAGGAGCCTTATCGTTCATGCTGACTCGCTTGTTCCTTCTCACTTCCTTGTTCTGCTCATTGCTTGTTTCCACCCTCGGCGCTCAGTACAGTGTCAAGCCCGAACCCGCCATGCCGCAGGATCTACCCGCTGCCCTCAAGGGCCGTCTCCAGCCGGAAGGCCAGTCTATCTTTCAGGACGACAAGAAGCTGATGAGCCTCTTCTTCGTCTCCTCCATCCCCGCTGGCGCCAATAGCGAACTCAACGTGACCCACCAGGACATCGCCCATGGAACCCTACTGGCCGTAGCCCACTTTCCAGCCGACTACGTGGACCGTCGGGGCAATGCCATCCAGGCGGGCAGCTACTACCTCCGCTTGAGCTTTTTCCCCGTCAATGGCGCGCATCAGGGTATTGAGCCTCAGCGGGATTTCCTCATCCTCACCAAGCCCTCCATCGACGCCGACGTCGCCGCGCAGCCATCCTACGCTGATCTTATGGAGATGGCCATCAAGAGCGCCAGCGTCCAGCATCCGTTGGCCCTCTCCTGCTGGAAGAACGATTACGATCAAGCCAACGGCCTGGTGAAGGAAGGTGAGGACGATCACCCTACCTGGGTGCTCTACACCGATATCGCTGGGAAGAAAATGGCCATCATCGTTGTGGGAGTACACACGGAAGGCTAGTCCGTGGCCGCGGGCGCGGCGTCCGCGCGTGTGCCGTTAGCGTGCGCGGACGCTTCCAGCTTTTTGTGCTCCTGAAACAGCAGCAGCGCCACCCCCAGCCAGATCGCCACCATCGCGAAATTCGCCATCGCGAAGCCCTGCACGCTCAGTCCCGCCATCGTTCCCACTTTCACCAGGCCCGCCTGCGCCATATCGCCCGTCCGCACAAAGAACGTGTCGATGGCCGCCTTTGCCTTGTACTTGGCTTCCCTTGATGTCAGCAGGAACAGGGCATGCCGTGTCGTGTTCTGGATGGAGTAGTCCGCCGCATTCTCCAGAATCTTGGCCAGCCGGATGACCCCCAACAGCGGATACGCGATCAGCAACGAATACCCACCCAGCGCAATGCAGGGCAGGATGAACAACGCTCCCCGTACCCCCAGCCACCGAAACAGATACGGCACCAACGCCAGTTGCATCAACAGCGCCAGCAGGTTCACCCGGCTGTAGAAGCTGCCATAAAACTCGCCGATAAACCGGCTCACCGCGCTCGCCCCGGCCTGTCCCGCCGCCGCCCCGGCCTCAACCTGCAGCGCGGCCGCTTGGGCCTGCTCCACCACAAACCGGCTCAGAATGTACTCTCCTGTGGTGTTCACCACATTCAGCAGAAAGATCAAGGCAGCCACCAATGTCAGGTAGCGGTTCTTCAGCACCAGTTCGAACCCGCCTTCGGCACCCAGTGGTTTGTCCGCCTGCTGCCGGTTGTTCGCCGCGCCCGCCGCTTGGAAGCGCCGGTTCGCTACCCAGGTCAGCCCCAGCGCGGCCAGCAAACCGCCGCCCGCCAACAGCATCATCCCTGGAATCCCAAGTCGTCCAAACAGATTCCCAGCCAGTTCACTCCCCATCCATGCCCCGACGCTACTGCCCACGCCGATAATCGGAAACAGCCGCTTCCCCGCCTCTTCGCTGTACAGGTCATTGGCAAAGGCCCAGAACTGCGCCACCACGAACACGTTCACAATGCCCAGCCACACAAAGTACGCGAATCCCACCTGCACGCCGGCCTGCACCAACGCCAGAAAGCCCACCAGGTTCAGTACGAAGAACAGCGTGGAAATCGCGATGAAGCGCATCCGGTTCATCCGCGACGCAATCCACCCGTACAAAGGAATCACCACGAACAGCAGCGCGGCTTGCGCGGCCGCCGCGTAGGCCTTCAATTCCGCGCTCCCCTCGGCCAGAATCAGCGGCTCCCGCGCGGTCTTTAGTACGTAATAGCTTCCCAGCAGAAGGAACACATTGACGGTCAGCAGAATGCGATCAGACAAGGGCATCATGATGAACCCTCAGCCTAGCACTGCGCACGCCACGGCGTCCGTCACACCGGCAATTTGTCACAGCTGGCCAGGGCTACAGCTCTACTGGCCACATCGACAAAGGATCACATCGACAAAGGGGAAAGGAATCGCAATCAGCGCTGGAATCGGGAACCCACTGGCAGCGGCCACGCGCGATCAGAAATCGAAGCCTCGCACGCCCCGCCCGGAAAAGAAATGGTACGCCCGGTAGGATTCGAACCCACGGCCTACTGATCCGAAGTCAGTCGCTCTATCCAGCTGAGCTACGGGCGCGTTGCTACGATTCTACTATAGCGATGCGTTCAACTAACCCCGAAATTCCAGGGTCGTCGCCCCGGCCCGGCCCGCTGGAAGTGGAAGTGAAGC
>JALOKO010000366.1 GCA_025456495.1 Bryobacterales bacterium
CCCTTCCCTGTCGCGTTCCGTGCCGCCGCTCACGCTTGCGTGTGGTGCGCCGGGCGGCTGTTGTCTGTGGAAGCGCGTGTGCGGGAGCTGGCGTTTTGATTAACAAACTCGTCTTTGCCAACCTGATGCACCGCCCGATTCGTAGCCTGCTGGGCATCATCGCCATTGGCGTCGTGGTGTGCATGATGCTCACCCTCGTCGGCCTTAGCCGGGGCATGCTGCAAGGGGCGGCGGAACGTGCTGGAGGAGTGGGCGCCGATGTGGTGGTGCGGCCTCCTGGTACGTCGTTGCTGTCGCTGAGTTCGGCGCCGCTGAACCAGCGAATGACAGACTTTCTGGCCTCGCAGGAAGGCGTTCGGCTGGCGGTGGGGCAGGTGGTGTTTCCCATCGGCGGTATCGACACCATCACCGGGATTCCGTACGACGAATTCAAGGAACTCAGCGGCGGGTTTACGTTTCGTTCCGGCGGACCCCTGGAGAAGCCCGATGACATTCTGGTGGATGAGTATTACGCCAAGCAGCGTAAGATTCGGGTGGGCGACCGGCTGTCTTTGATCAACCACGATTGGCGGGTGAGCGGCATCATTGCCAGCGGGAAACTGGCGCGATTGGTGGTGTCGATGGACCGCCTGCAGGAATTGACCGGGAATGAGGGCAAGATCAGTCAGGTCTTCCTGCGCGCGGCGCCGGGGGCGGATATCCCGCAGCTGATCGCGCGCCTGAAGGAAAAGCTGCCGGGCTATCCGATCTACTCGATGGAGGAAGTGGTGAGCTTCTTTGCCGTGGAGAACGTGCCCGGTCTGGACGCCTTCATCAACGTGATTATCGCCATCGCTGCGCTGGTGGGATTTCTGGTGGTGTTCCTCTCAATGTATACCGCCGTGCTGGAACGTACGCGCGAGATTGGCATTTTGAAATCGCTGGGGGCTTCGCCGACATTGATCCTGCGGGTGATCCTGCGCGAGTCTGTCCTGTTGTCGCTGTGCGGCGCCGCTACCGGCATCGTGTTGAGCTTCGGCAGTCGTTGGGCCATCCAGACCTTTGTGCCCGCATCGCTGACGCAGGTATTGGTGCCGGACTGGTGGGGCATCGCGGCTGTGGTTGCGTTGGTCGGGGCGTTGCTGGGGACCTTGTATCCGGCCTGGCGCGCGGCCAGCCAGGATCCCATTGAGGCGCTTTCCTATGAGTAGCGAGCCCATTATCGAAGTGCGGGATCTGCGCAAGATCTATCGCGCCGGCGAGGTGGATGTCTATGCCCTTCGCGGCGTGGACCTGATTGTCCAGCGTGGCGACTTCGTGACGGTGATTGGTCCTTCCGGCTCTGGCAAGAGCACGCTGTTTCACATTCTGGGCGGCTTGATGAAGCCTACCTCCGGCACCGTGCGCATCGCCGGCAAGGACATCATGCGCCTTTCCGATACTGACCGGACAAACCTGCGGAAGTCCACTGTCGGTTTTGTCTTTCAAAAATATAACCTGCTGCCGATTCTTACCGCGGAGGAGAACATCACCATCGCGCGGACCATCGCGGGACTGCCCGCGCAGCCCTCGGCTCACTTCCAGCGTGTGTTGGACCTGCTGGGAATTGCACATCGGATGCACCACAAACCCAGGGCACTTTCGGGTGGGGAGCAGCAGCGGGTGGCCATCGCGCGCGCCCTGGTGAACGAGCCTGAAATCCTGCTGGCGGACGAGCCCACGGGCAACCTGGATACTGAGAACTCCGCGATTGTGCTGAAGCTGCTGCGGCAGTTGAATGAGGAATTCGGGCAGACGGTGCTGATGATTACGCACAATCCCGAAGCGGCTTCGTTCGGGCATCGCACGGTCACCATGCGCGACGGGCGCATCAGCGAATCCAGGGATTAGGCTGCGTGTGCTGGCGCCGACGAGGGTTATGTGGAGTGCGATTCGTTAGTTATTGAGCAAACGTAATCACTAGTATCTGTTTCAGGAGCGATGCCGGTGGAAACGTGTTTGTCATCCGGTGTAGGGCAAACAAAAGGCGAATTCGCTCAGAACTACTTGGAAATTCAACAAAAGCTGTCTATAGTACTAGAGAGGTCTAGTGCCTCAAAGCCCAGGAATGGATCGCGAGAACCGGAATGGAACGTAGGCAATCCGTACCAGAAGTCGCAGTCGAGCGCTCGCGACGCGGGGTGACGCTGGAGCAGATTCGGGAAACTACCAAGATTGGACTGTTCTTTCTGCAGGCCATCGAAAACGGTGAGTTTCACAAGCTGCCGGGCGGCATCTACAGCACCAGTTACATCCGCCAGTATGCGCAGGCGGCGGGAGTGGACGCCAACCCGCTGTTGCAGCACTATCGAGCCACGATGCAGCCTGGCGACTAGTCGCGGGAGGCAGGCCGTTGTGCCGTGGGCTTGGACGCACCGGGTGGTGGGGCATGGCCGCCGTGGTGGGTGTGTGCCCTGGCTGGGGAAACCACGCTTGGCGGTGCATCGGCCTCCCCGCGTTTGTTGACACGCGCTGGCGCCCGTCGCGTCCGTTGTGAGGCGCGAATGCCGGGAACATTTCCTGGTCTTTCTGTCGACGAGACCGGTCTCTCTAAAGCCATTCCCCAACCCAACCGATGGACTGGTGAGGCGCCATGCCAGTATGCAGATTGGGGATCTTCTAGCCAGAACGGGTGCGGGTGTCCCAGCGCCGGACCACGCGGCGGAGCGCGCAGCCGCACAGGCGGCCGAGCGGGCGCGCCTTCAGGCATTACTGCCTTCCAGCGGCATACATCTTCATCCCCCGGAAACGGAAGACAAGCTGTACATCTCCCCGCTGACGCATACCATTCTGCGCGCGGGCGAAGCGCTGGACAGTGAACGACTGGCGCGTGTGGAGCAACTGCGGGCGCGCTATCTGCAAGGCGGCTGGGAGGTGGATGACTTCCACGTCGCCGCGCGGATGCTGCCCGGGCTTTCCAGTGGGGACAAGGAATGAGGCCGGCGCCGCCCCTAACGGCGCGCGAATCGCCCTTTCGTTCGAAGTTTGCTCAAACGGATCGGCCAGACGCCGATAAGCGAAAGAGGCGGCGATCCCCATCACTGGGGTTTTGCTGTTGAGGCACTGGGGTTTTGCTGTTGAGGCACTGGGGTTTTGCTGTTGAGGCACTGGGGTTTTGCTGTTGAGGCAGCGGTGAGGGATTTCCGTGAGGTTTCGATGAATCACCACCTGCATGACGAACGGGAACTGAAGGCGCCAGACCGCCAATCGCCAGACCGCCAATCGCCAGACCGCCAATCACTAGGCCGCCAATCGCCAGACCGCCAGGAAGCGGATGACGACGCGTCGCGCCATCACGCGTTTGGGAAGGGGACGCGGGCAGCGGGCGACATCGCCCAATGGATGGTAGAGAGTGATGCGGTGTTGGATAGCCTGAAGCAGCACCTGATTCATGGCGGTATTGGCAGTCAGACGCAAATGCACGCCCGGCTGGAGGATCTGCAAGGGCTGCTGATGGAGATGCGGACGCTGGGGCAGGGTCTGGATGGGGAGGCCCGGGCGGAAGCGGTGCGGCAGTTGGATCGCATGCGGACCCGGTTCGGCGCCATGACCCGGTTGCTTGAGGTGATGCGTGGCTGGGCCGACCAACGGTTGCAGGCGGCGGAGCAGCATGCGAGCTATTGCCCCTATGGTGGGCAGGATGGGGAAGGCGCGTATCGAGGTCGTGCTTCCCGAAGAGGCGCAATGGAAGGCGCGATGGGGTGAGGGCGAGGTTTGCGGCAGCGCGAGCGGGAATCACGACAGGGCCTTGGGAGTGATCACAGGGGCTTGGGAGTGATCACAGGGCCTTGGGATTTATCAAACAGCCTTGGGAAGTAGGCCAGGGAAGGAAAAAGGGGGCTAGGATTCATGTCCAATCTATTGACATCGCTTTCCACCACAGCCAACTCGCTGAGGGCCTTTGAACGGGCCATTAGCACGGTACAGAATAACGTCAATAACGTGTCCACGGAAGGATACGCCAAGCAGCGGTTGCTGCTGGACAGCCTGCCCTTTCTGCCCGATCGGGGCCTGGCTGGCGGAGTGCGCGCAGGCGCCATGCTGAGCTCCCGCGATCAACTGGCTGAGCGTGAAGTACAACTCCAAAGCAACCGGCTTGCCTACTATGAAACCCGTTCGCGGCAACTCCGCGAGGTTGAGGCCAACTTCGGGCTGGAGGCGAACGAAGGCATTCAGGGCGCGATGAACCGGCTCTTCACGAGCTTTGCCGCGTGGAGCAACAACGTCAACAACCTGGGACTGCGCACGGATGTCGTGGAGCGCGCCAAGGGTCTGGCGGATTCGTTCAACGATCTTTCGGCGCGTCTCACCATCCGACGCGCTGTGGTGAACGACCAGATTTCCAAGGCCACCTCAGAGATCAACGCGCTGGGTGAGCGGTTACAGAACCTCAACCAGGCCATCCGTACGGATACCTCGCCCAACAATGACGCGGGCGTGGAGGCGCAGCTTCAGAACACTTTGGAAAAGCTCTCGGAACTGGTGAATTTCCAGGCCGTTCAAGAGGCCGACGGCACCTTCACCGTGCTGCTTGGGGGGCAAGTTCCGCTGGTGTTGGGGTCGCAGCGATTTGAACTGCCGGCTGCCAACTTCAGCGATCCGGCAAAGGTGACGATTTCCTCCGGCGGACGCGATATCACCAACCTGCTGCTGACCTT
>JALOKO010000367.1 GCA_025456495.1 Bryobacterales bacterium
CTTCGCCTGTCACCGGATGCTGTCCTCGACGCAAATTGTTCACGCGCACTGGTTGCACCAGTTGTACCGCTTGCGCAGGATTGTAGCGGCCAAGTTCAAAAGAGGCCAGCCTGTCCGTGCGCATAAAGATTGGCTTCAGGTGATGAAAGCGTGCACCGTATTCAAGCGTCAACCGCTTGTTTACTTTCCATAAGTCCTGCAAGAACCACTCCACTGCATTCTGCCGGAAGCTCAGGATCACCCGGTCGGACGCCTCAGAGTAGCTGGTAAACACACCCATCGCTGCATTGGAGTAGGCATAGCCTGTGTCCATTGCATTATTCACGTCTGGTGCAAAAGCAAAGTTGCCGGTATACGCAGCATCCGAAAGCGAACCCTGATAGTTGCGCTCAATCATGATGCCCGCCTTGAACGTGTGCGCCCCCGCTACCTTTGTCATGTTGTTGGTAAGGTTGAAGGCGTGCAGCATCTGATAGAACGGGAAGCGGCCCTCCATGAACAGGTTGGCCGGGTTTTGGATGCCGCCAAAAGTGGCATTGGGGATCAGCCCCAACGGATTCACCGCCGGGTTCAGTTGCCCCGCTGTGAAGCCTACCGCCTCCCGCGAGTTCTTGCGAATCTGCTCGTCGGTGGCGCTGTTGCCCTCGGGCCGGCGGGTCCACCCAAAGCTCGTCTCGTTGATGAGCGTGGGCGATAGCACGCCTGTGTAACGGGCAATGTAGCCTTGTCCATGTAGCCGGTAAGTCTTCTCCTTCTGCGCCCAGTTCGTGGCGCCCGCCGTAAGGATGCCCACCGCGCCCGTCTGCTGGTCAACGAACGATGCGATGGTCACAGCCAGCGAGTGGTTCGGCTTGATGTTGTAATCCACGCGCGCATTCTCCATGCGGATGGGTGTTTCGTTCTCTACTTGAAACACATAGTTGTAGCGTCCGCCAGAGACGTTTCGGTCGAGGAAGTTGGGTTCAGGAAAGACTCGCAGCAACGCCAACCCGCTGCTATCCAGGCGGCTTGCCGGCACCACGTTGCCGGCGAAGGGTTGCCCGCTTAGCGGGTCCCTCACCGGTATCAGCCGGTTGTTCAGGTCAATCGACTGCGTGAAGTTGCCCTGCCGCTCCAGCATTGTCGGCACGGTGAGCTGGGCAATCGGCCGCGGCACGCGCAACGGCCAGAATTCCTGCGACCAGAAAAAGAACAGCTTGTCGCGGTTCTTGTTCCAATTAGGCACCGGCACCGGACCGCCCACGTTGTAGTTCCAGGTGTTGTAGCGGTAGCGCGGCCTCTCGGTGCCGAAGCGGTTGTTGAAGAAGTTGTTTGCGTTGAACTGTTCATGCCGTTTGAAGTAACTCACCAAGCCATGGAAGTCCCGCGTGCCCGATTTCGTGATGAAGTTCACCGTCGCGCCCGATGACCGTCCATACTCGGCCGGGTAGTTCGTCAGTAGCACTTTCACTTCCGCCACCGCATCCTGGCTCAGCATGATCGTGCTGTTGAAGTTGTTGCCAATAGGATTGGCGGGCATGCCGTCCACGGTCACTGTGTTTGCGTTGCGACGGTTTCCCTGCACGCTAATGTCGAAGTTCCGGTCCACCCGTTCTGAGTCGCCAATCCCCCCGCGGTCCACTACCCCGGGCAGCAGGGAGAGCAGCGACATGGGGTTGCGCCCTTTGGTGAGGAGGTTTTCCAGTTGGTCGCTATTGATCACACCGGCGCGCTCTGAACTGGAGGTCTGTAGCGCAATGCCCTCCGCACTTACCGTCACCTGCTCAGCCAGTGAGCCCAGCTCCAGCGTGAGATTGCCCATCGCGCGGGTCTCCGCGGAGGAAAGCACCAGGTCAGTGATCTGCTGGGTCTTGAACCCCTCGTTGGACACCGTCAGGTTGTAGCGACCGGGTTGGAGACTGCCGATTAGGAAATCGCCGCGCTCATTGGTCCTCACCGCTCGTGTAGCACCAGTGCTCACCTGCACTACGGTTACTTCCGCGCCGTTCAGGGATGCCCCCGTGGAATCCAGCACGGAACCCGTGATGGTGCTGGTAACCGTTTGGGCCATTGTGTATATGGCCAACACTCCCAGCAACGCCATGATGGTTGTGAATAGGCACACAGTTCTTCGCATCATTTGCCCTCTCCTGTTGGGGATACTACGCCCTGTTTTGTCAGGAACGCTTCGATGTGGCGCTGCACCCGAATGGTGTCCGCCTCGGTCCAGGTGTGGCGGCCATGCGCCCCGCCTTGTATCGTCACCAGTTCGTTGGCTACGCCCGCCTGTTCCAATGCTTGATGCAGCAGGGTAGCTTGCTCGTAAGCAACCATCTCGTCGGCGTCGCCGTGAATCGTAAGCACTGGCGGCATACCCTCTCTCACCCAAGTGAGTGGGGAGAGCTGTTTCGCCAGAGCTTCCGGGTCTGCTACGTCCCGGAAAAACTTGAGGAAGTGCGCCTTCCCCTCTCGCAAGCCGGGAATCAGGTCCGTCGCGCCGTAGTAGTTCACTACCGCCACCGCCTTGGGCGCTGGTCCGTCCATGCGGCAGGCTTTATCGTAGGACTCATCCAACATGGCCGTCATTAGCGCCAAGTGTCCGCCCGCTGAGCCACCAGTGATCACAATCTGTTCCGGGTCCACCCCAAATTGGCCGCCGTTCTTCGCCACCCACATGAAGGCGCAGCGGCAATCCTCCACCGCTGCCGGCGCCGGCGCTCGCCCGCTCAATCGGTACTCCACAGCTACCACCCGCAATCCCAGTTGCAAGTAGGGCAAGTACCAAAGCACGTACTGCTCCTTTGTCCCGGTCTGCCAGCCACCCCCATGGATGTACAGCATCGTGGGCCCCGGCGCCTTGTCGTACGGCACATAGAAATCCAGCTTCAAATCTCCCTGCGGCGTGCTGCGATACACCACATCGCGGCGCACCGTAAATCGCTGTCCCACCATGGATGCCCAGTCGCGAGCGGTCTCCTGACCAAATCCAGTGAGCGGCAGCAGCAGGAACATGACCGGGGTCTCCATGTGCTGGAAGTGGTTGAAAAAGCGCCTCGCCCGCTGTCAATCCAAGAAATTTCTTTGATCTCTGGAATTCAAAGACTTTCTGCCTACAGGCTGTTGAGCACCCTGGAAGCACGGGGCTACGTACAGCGGCTCGACGACAAACGCTATCGGGCCACCAAGCGCCGTCGGCGGATTCTGTTGGGCTATAGCGCCCCCTTCAGCGGCAATACGTTTCGGCAGGACGTGGTGGCTTCCTTACGGCAAGCAGCCACCGCAGCCGGCATGGATCTGGTTACCCATGACAACCGGGCGGATGACGCGCAGCAGGTGATGCGGAACGCCAAGGCAATGGTAGACCAGCGGGTGGACCTCGCCATTTTCTTCCAGCCCGTCGAGTCGCTCGGCCACATGATGGCAGACCAATTCGCCAGCGCCAGGGTGCCCTTCATTACCGTCGAACGGCCGATTCAGGGCGGGGTGTATTTTGGAGCCAACAACTATCTGGCGGGAAAACTCGCCGGCCAGGCGCTGGGCCGCTATGCGCGTGACCATTGGCAGGGCGCCTTCGACGAAATCGTACTCCTGGAGGGCGCCTACACCAGTACAAATGTCCACGCCCGCTCAGCCGGAGTGTTGGTGGGTTTGCGCGAGGTCTTTGGCCACCTGGATGAATCCCGGGTCATCCACTTGCACGGCAACCCCAGCACAGACACCAGCCAGCAGGCCATGGCTACCCTGCTCGATCGACTTCCCGGAGAGGCGCGTTTGCTGGTCTCAGGCTTCAATGACCTCAGCGCCGTTGGAGCCGCAAATGCCGTGCGCGCGGCGGGTAGGGAAGGCTGCGTGGCCATTGTCGGACACAACGCCATGGGGGAAGGCCGCGCGCAGATTGTGCAGCCGGGAAGCCCCTTCATCGCCTCAGTCGCCTATTTTCCAGAGCGCTACGGGCAGAAGTTGGTCGACATCGCCGTTCACCTTCTGGATGGCGATGCGGTACCCCCGGCGGTATACACTGACCACCTGGTGATCGACCGCACGAATATCGCGGAAGTATACCCTGCAGAGTGGGAATACGCAGCCGAAACGGCAGTTGCGGCGAACACCACGAACCTGCATTGTACCGTGGGGGCGGGAAGCACTGAACGCCCCTGAGCGGGCTGTCCACCCCAGCATCGCTTGCTGCGCCGCCATCAACCGTGATGGAGATTGCTCCCACATCGGGTGCGATGGGTTGAAGGGCACTCACGAAACCCGTCCCACATCGGCCGCTGCTCACCCAAGTGTCGGAATCAGGAATGACAGGCAGGACCTTGCCGTCGGGAATTGCCTTGCCAATGCGCTCGCAGCAATCGGCTAGCCTGCCAGGTGGGGGATCGTCAGACGCTGCAAGCGGGGGATGCTCAGCGCCAGGATCGCGAATCCGATGGGATACAGCAGTCCGCAAATGAGGAACATGGGGCCGTAGCCGATCATTGAGATGGTCTGTCCAATCAGCAGGGTGCTCAGGAAGCCGCCGAGTCCGCCAGCCGTGCCGGTCAAGCCGACAACCGTTCCCACGGTGGAGGACGGGAACAGGTCGCCGATCATCGTCATGTAGTTGGTCATCCAGAAACCGTGCGCGAACATCAGGACGCCCAGCAGGGCGACGGCGGCCGTGAGGTTGGGGGTCACCAGCGCCAGGATGGAGACAGGGGTGAGCAGCGCGGCGGCGGCCATGATGCCCTTGCGCGCCGTGTTGATGGTGGCCCCGCGCCTCACCAAGGCATCAGAGAGTGCGCCGCCAAGCATGCTGGAAATACCCAGGGTAAGGAAGGGGATCCACGCCACGCGACCGATGTCTGCAAGAGTAGCCCCGCGTTCCTCGGAAAGATACTGGGGAATCCAGAACATGTAGAAGTAGAACACCGGGTCAAGCAGAAAGCGGGTCGCCACCAGTCCCCACACCTCGCGTCTTCGCAGCAGCGCCGCCCACGGCCAAGCCGCTACCTCAGCGGCGACGGGCTTGCCGCGTTCGGCAAGAATCATCTCGCGCTCAGCGTCGCTCACGTGGGTGGAGGACTCGGGCGAACGGAAAAACAAAAACCATAGCAGCACCCAGGCCACGCCAATGAGCCCGGTTGCGATAAATGCCCCGCGCCAGCCCACCATTTGCGAGGCCAGCACAATCAGCGGGGGCGCGAGCACCGCCCCAAACGCGGAACCGCCGGTAGTCGCGATGCCCATGGCAAGCGCTCTTTCGCGTGCAGGAAACCATTCCAGGATCCCCTTGGCCGCGCCGGGAAAGCAGCCACCCTCGCCAATGCCCAGCATGAGGCGGTAGCCCGTCAGTTGGGTGGCATTCTGCGCCACCGCGTGCAGTAGGCTCGCCAGGGTCCAAAAAGCGACCGTCAGCCCAAGGCCAAGACGGGTGCCAATACGATCAATTATGCGACCCCCGACGGTGAACATCACGCTGTAGGCCAGAGTGAACGCGCTGACAGCATACGAGTACTCGCGGTTGCTGATTTCCAGGTCCTTCAGGATCGCTGGCGCCAGTACGCTAAGCACCTGACGGTCAAAGAAACTCAGGGCGGAGGCCCCAAACAAAAGGATGGCGATCCACCAGCGGAATCCAGGAATGCGCATGGATGATTGGCACCTCGCGAACAGTGCAGGTCTGCTTGGGTGGGTCATTGGCGCTTTACCGTCAGGCAGAACGCTGATCCCACACCCGGATCAATTGCCGCATACGCCGGATATGGGTCTTGCTGGCGGAGAGCCCATAGAGATTTCTGGTTTCCTGCGGGTCCGCTTCCAGATCGTAGAGCGCGCCATCTTCGTTGCCGTCGAAGCGCTGCGGATCCTTGGGATCGTGGAAGAGCACCAGCTTGTGGCGCCCGTCGCGGATCATCACCTGCCGGTGGTCATCCCGGTAGCCCTGATAGCCATAGGCCAGTTCGCTGAACACGGGTTCGGCGGCAGCCGGGGACTCACCCCGCAAAACAGGCCCAAGGCTGGGGTAGTGCGAACCGACGGTAGGCAGTCCGGCCAGATCAAGAAATGTGGCCATCAGACTGCCCACGTTCACGGGCTGGGCAATGCGCTGCCCGGCAGGCAGATTGCCGGGCCAGCAGACGAAGAAAGGCACCGTTCCCACCTGCTCGTAGAAGGTTTGCTTCTGCAGCATGCCCTGGTCTGCAAGATGGGTGCCGTGGTCACTCATGAAGGCGACGATCGTATTCTCAAGCAGCCCGCGGGTCCGCATCCAATGCAGGAAGCCGCCCACGACATCATCAAGAAATGCCACGCGCGCGTAGTACGCCTGGCGCAAGCGGCGAATGGCATCCATGCTCAGATGGCTGGTGCCCTGGAAGGGGTGTAGCGCCTCACGCTCGCGAACGGGCTGGCCGCGGAGTTGCGCCTCCGTCGGCAAGGGGAGCTGGATGGCGTCGGAATCCACAGCATTCAGGAAGCGGCGCGGCATCACCACGGGGGTGTGGGGCGCGTTCAACGAAAGGCGCAGGAAGAATGGCTTACTGGAGTCACGGGCAGACAGCCAGTCCATCGCCAGTTGCGCATTCACGCGTTCGGCGGACTCTTCCTCGCGAGCGGGGAACTCGCCGGCCAGAATCCAGGATCGTCGCAAGCCTTCTGCCGCACGACTCTGATAGCTGAGGGCGTTCCAGTCTTCCGGTTTGTGGTTCTGCAAATAGCGGGTGCCGTGAACGTGCTTGTCGTCGGCATTGCCCTCTTCTGTTTGAAAGGCCTGCCGCCCTTTCACGAAGTAGTGCTTCTTGCCAAACGACGCTGTTTGGTAACCGCTGTCGGCGAAGCGCCAAGGAAGGAAGGTTGCGTCGTCACGGAGCCGCGCCTGGTTGTGCAGCACGCCAATGCTCGACGCACGCTTGCCCGTGAGTAGCGCACTGCGGCAAGCCACACACACCGGGGCCGGCACGTAGGTACTCGCAAACATCGACCCCTCGGCTGCCAGTTCATCAAGGTGGGGGGTACGTGCCCAGCGAGCGCCATAGCAACCTACCGAATCTGGGCGTTGTTCGTCGGTCATGATCCACAGCACGTTGGGGCGCGCCGACGCCGCGCGCAGAATTGCGGGGGCGGCGGCCAAACCAAGACCCGCAGTGAGGAAGTCGCGGCGGCCGGGCTTGTTGGCAGCGGTTACGCGCCGTGTCGTTGGGTGGCTTGGCATGGCGGTTCTCCTTCGTGGAGACTATATCGTGATTCTCCAGAAGGATGCACTCTCCAAGGCCCGACGGGGCATCCACTCCATTCGGCGTGGCTTCCCTTGGCGCTGGCCAAGGGACTCGCGCGGAGGGGCGAGACCGCAAACGAATGTGTGGTTCCGCTGGACCCCTCGCCCAGCGCGCTCTTGGGTAGTACCGTGGACCGCAACGCCCGCAGCCGGGTGTCGAGGCGTTCCACCAACGGCGCGGCTCGTTTGGCGCGCATCGCATGCCGCTCGTCCAGGTCCATCCCCGCCTCGCGCGCCTGGCGGTCGATGGCAAATCGCGCGTCCATGCAGTCCACCATTTCGACGGCCACCGCATCCTTCGGATTCAGCTTCGATGCCTCAAAGAACTTGCGCCGCGC
>JALOKO010000368.1 GCA_025456495.1 Bryobacterales bacterium
CTGGATCGCGGCTATGCCGCCGCCTTCCGCAGGATGTCGCGCACCCGTTGCGCCACCTTGGCCGCATCGCCGGGCTGCATCATCCACACACCGAATACCAGCCGATCCTTGCTGGTGAGCGGACAGGCTTCGATGGCGGGGTCCCCCTCAGCGAGTTGCGCCTTCACTTCCAGCGGACTGATCTTCACCACGGACGCATCCCACTGCAGGCCAAGGTGCGGAACGTGGTTGGCAATGGGAGGCAGGAAGACTTCGCTTTCCACGCTCTTCACCTGCCTGGCCGCACTGGCGATTTCCTCGCAGCGCCGATTCCATTCGCGCAGGTCTGCCGCGTGGTCGCGCTTCAGGTAGCTTTCCACCGCTACCAGCATCGCCAGCATTTCTTCCTTGTTCACCTTCATGCCGCGGCTGATGGTGTCACTGAAGGGTGAGGTATTCAGGCGCGCCGCTTCAATCAAATCCTTGCGGCCCATCAGCACACCCGCACTCTGCGGACCCATCAGGCCTTTGCCTCCGGAGAAGGTCACCAGGTCGAAGCCCATCTTCACGTACTTGGTGAGGTTCTCAACCGGTGGCACGTCGGCGGCGCAGTCATTGAAGGTGGGGATGCCGTGCTTCCTGCCCAGGCGGACCCACTCCTCATCCTTGATCTGGCCGCGGTCGTTCGCGTCGTTGAAGAACAGCATCATCGCGGTATCCGTGCCAACGGCGTCTTCCAGTTCGGATACAGTCTCAATCTCGTGGACGCGCACTCCGGTGCTCCGGACGGCATGGTCATACCCGAAGCGATGCGACTTCTGTGTCAGCACCACCCGCTTCATGCCATCCAACTGCGGCAACCGGCGGATCTTCTCAGGATCAGTTCCCGTCAGCACGCCAGCGGTTCCCACCGTCAAGGCGCCCGCCGCGCCGGAGGTGACCATGGCCGCTTCGGCCCCCAGTAGCTGGGCCAGTCGCGCGCCCACCGCATCCTGAAGCTTGGTGAGGTGGACATAGTGGTCAGCGGCGTAAAGCCAGGCCTGACGCACTTCCGGGGGCATGGTGGAAGACGTGAGCGCCGTGTAGGTGCCCGCGGCATTGATGAACGGCTTCACCCCAAGGGTCTTGAAATAGTCGCGCGCCGCTACCCGTTGCGCCGCGCCCGCCATGGGTGCGGCCAAGGCGCCGATGCCCGGAATCGTTGTCAGGAAGTGGAGCCAGTGTCGTCTGCTGAACATCGTTGACCTTTGCCTCTTGATGATTGAATATAGCAGCATCATGGCATGGCGACCCTCCCCAACTGTGTGTACGCGACTGTGGACGATGACCGTGGCGCTGGCGTTCTGCATCAGCGTGGGGGCGCAGCAGGCCAGTGCGCCATGGGACCTCCTGCTGAAGGGGGGCCATGTCATTGACCCGCGCAACAACATGGATGCCCGCATGGATGTCGCCATCCAAGGCGGCAAGATCGTGCGTGTTGCTGAGACGCTTCCAGCCACATTGACCAAGCGGGTGGTGAACGTTCACGGGCTATACGTCACCCCGGGGTTGATTGATATCCATGCCCATGTCTACGCCGGGACAGGGCTGCGCGCATACACCGGGGACTTGAGCGTATACCCGGATGGATTCTCGTATCGCACCGGCGTAACGACACTGGTGGACGCAGGTACGGCTGGCTGGCGGAACTTCGCTGACTTCCGGCAGCGGGTGATTGATCGAGCCAAAACCCGCGTGCTTGCTTTCGTCAACATCGTGGCCGATGGGATGAGTCCGTATGGTGAAAACGACCCGGACAGCATGCAGCCACCGGAGGCCGCGCGGGTTGCCAGAGAGCATGCCGATGTCGTGGTGGGCTTCAAGACCGCCCACTACGCCGGCCCGGGCTGGTACTCCATCGACCGGGTTGTGGAAGCTGGAAACCTGGCCAGGTTGCCCGTGATGGTGGACTTCGGCTATCTGGTGGGCGAGCGCACTCTGAAGGAATTGCTGGAGGTGAAGCTGCGCCCGGGCGATATCTATACGCACATGTACTCGCCCTACCGCACCGAGCTGCTACCCAGCGGGGAGCTGAACCCCGCCATGCGCCGGGGTCGCGAACGTGGGGTGCTGTTCGACGTCGGGCACGGAGGCGGGAGCTTCTATTACTTCGTGGCGGCGCCCGCCATCGCGCAGGGATTCCTGCCGGACACCATCTCTACTGACCTTCACATCGGCAGCATGAACCGCGGCATGAAGGATCTGCCGAATGTCATGTCCAAGATGCTCAACATGGGCATGCCCCTCACGCACGTCATTGACGCTGTCACGTCCAAAGCGGCGCTCAGCATTCAGCGTCCGCAACTGGGCCATCTGGGCGAGGGCGCTGAGGCGGACCTAACCGTGTTGCGGTTGGAGCAGGGCGACTTCGGGTTTCTGGACTCCGCGGGGGCGCGGCTGGATGGAAGGCAGCGTTTGACCGCGGAGCTCACCATCCATGCCGGTGAGGTGATGTGGGATTTGAACGGACTTGCGGCCACCACGTGGACAGAGTTCAATTACCAGATGCGCCCAGAGCCCACCGCGCCTGCTAAGCCCACCAGGCCAACCCAGCCGCCTGCGCCAAACCAGCCCCCTGCGGCAACCCAGCCCCCTGCGCCAAACCAGGGCACTGCGCCAAACCAAAGCACTCCACGGCAGCCATAGGGCAAAGTGACCCCCATCTCGGGGAGCCTCACCGGCATTGCGATGGCGCCGCTTTTGGATGCGAGCCAAATCGGACACCTTTGTCAGTTTTGCGTCTTCTGTGCTAGTTTGGAGAAAGATGCGCCCGCGCTCCGTGGATCTGAAGTTCGGCGGAACGCGTGGGAGCACCGTTCCGCGGGGTTCATCATGTCGTTGATTGAGAACCAGTTCGAAAAGAACGTGATCACCACCTCGGTGGATTATGTATTCAATTGGGCGCGCAAGTCCTCGTTGTGGCCGTTGACCTTCGGTTTGGCCTGCTGCGCCATCGAGATGATCAGCTCTTCCAGCCCGCGCTATGATATCGCCCGCTTTGGCGCTGAGGTTTTCCGCCCCAGTCCCCGGCAAAGCGACCTGATGATCGTGGCCGGCACAGTCACCTTGAAAATGGCCCCTGTCCTGAAGCGCATCTACGACCAGATGCCGGAACCGAAGTGGGTGATCTCAATGGGCGCCTGTTCCAGCGTCGGCGGACCCTTCAATACCTACGCCGTGCTGCAGGGAGTCGATCGCATTGTGCCGGTGGACGTCTACATCACCGGCTGTCCGCCTCGCCCGGAGAACCTGTTCTATGGCCTGCTGAAATTGCAGGAGAAGATCGACGCCACTCCGAACCTGGTGAAGCGCCCCACGGAAGTACGCCTGGACGAGTCCATGCTGGAAGACTTCAAGAAGCAAGTAATGATTGCCCAGGTGCAGAACCCGGTTTAACGGCTCACGGCCGACGTCTTTCGCATGAGCCAACCCCTTTCCCCACACTTCCAGATGGATGACGCCGGCATCCTTCGCTGCCTGCCGCTGTGCGCACTCGGATGGCTGGAGCACGGATTCGAGAGCCGCCACAGCAGCGGGATTCCCACGGGCTTCGGCGTTGCGCGCCTGAAGCAGATCCATTCCGCCATCGTCATTCGTCCCACCGGAACCGAGGCAGACTGCGGTGAAGGCGACGCCCTAATCGCAGACCAGCCGGGACGGTTGTTGGTGGTGCGGACAGCGGATTGTGTTCCCATCCTGTTGGTGGACCCGACCCGCAAAGCGGTGGCGGCGGTTCACGCGGGATGGCGGGGAGTGGTGGCGGGAGTGCTCCCGCATGCGCTCTCTGCCATGCGCGACCATTGCGGAACAAACCCAGGGGATCTGCTGGCCGCCCTCGGCCCGTGTATCCGCCACGATGCCTTTGAGGTTGGCCCTGAGGTGGCGATGCAATTCCAGGACCTGTTTCCGGAGCGGAGCAACCTGAACCAGCGTACCCATGTGGACTTGGCAGAGGCATGCCAGCGCCAACTGGCAGCAACGGGTGTGCCTGCCGCGCAGGTCTTCGATTGCGGCTGCTGCAGCTTCGCGGATGGGTTGCGATGGCATAGCTATCGCCGCGACCGCGAATCCTCCGGACGCATGCAGGCCTTCATCGGCGTCCGCCCCTGATCCGCCAGCCAGAGCATCCCTCCGCCTGTGTCTCAGTCCGAGAGTCCACGCGTGGCGCGGCTCCGTTGGGGGGTGCGCGGGCCGGTGGGTCGGGCGGGGCCGGTGGAGTCGTCCCCCCCCGCCGCCAACAAACACCTCCGTTCCTACCTTCGCTCCGCTCCCGGCTCGCCAAACCGACAGCAGAAACGGGGCGCTCCGAATAACCAGCTCGCGCCGACGCCAAGGCGAAGCACCTGGCAACTCGATGATGTACGGCCGAGGTTGAGCCCGAATCCCGAACGCGGGACAGCCCGGTCCCACGGCGAGGGCGCCTCTCCCCATCCGCCCGGAACACACTTTGCAGACGAGAGTCGGAAACGATTCGATGGCTCACGGCGAATCAACCCGCCACCTTGCGATGCAAAACTGCCCGCGCCATTTCCCCCGTGAGTCAAAGAATCGATGCATAGCACCGCCCATGTAAGAGTACCTGCGCGTCGAAAAGCCCCTCCTCCACCAGCGCAGCGCCCTCGGCTGGACGGTGGTTGACCAAGGT
>JALOKO010000022.1 GCA_025456495.1 Bryobacterales bacterium
CCAGGGCTTTGGCCCCTGACAGTTGGCTGGCTGGGGTCTCTGAGGGCTTCACCTCAGAATAGACCCCCAGTTCGCGGATCTTGCGTGCAATGAGGTGGCAGTACTGGCCACCGGTATCCAGGACAATTGCCTGCGCCGCCGACGGCTTGCGGGGCGAGGTGGAGGGGGTGCCGGAAGGATGCATGAATACCGGTGGACGCATGGATGCGGGACACAGTCTGCCCCGGTTTGGGGGCGGCGTCCCGGCCCAGGATGCCTGAAGTCCCGTTATACCATGTTGTCCTGTCGCCTCACGGGGTTGTCCTGTCGCCTCACGGGGTAGTGGCGGAGACGGACGGCGTAATCCCAGCGGTTGGCAGGGGGCCAACTCAGCGGCTAGCGGTAGGTATAGCCCGTCTCGGGAACGCGGCCCATGTCGCCGCTATCCTCAATCCATTGTTCCAGGCGCGCGGCCAAGCGGTCGCGGGTGGCGCGGTGGGCGGGATCGTTGGCCAGGTTGTTTACCTCGAAGGGGTCAGCCCGGGTGTCGTAGAGTTCCCAGTCAGGCTTGCGGGGCTGCATGAAGAGGGACTGCACGGCGTTCAGCTTGCCTTGGGCGTAGAGGTCCTTCATCACACCAAGGGTGGGGTATTGCCGTTCGATGTACTCGTTGTACTGGGTGTAGGGGCGTTCCGGCATGAAGTTGCGGATGAGCTTGAAACGCTGGTCGCGCGCCGAACGGATGCGATCCACCGTCATGTCGCAGCGGTCGCGGGCAGCGAAGAGGATGTCGCGGGGCGGCGCGGCATCGAACAGATCCTGCCCCTGGAAAGGACGCTCGGGCACAGCCCCACCTAGCCGCGCTGTGGTGGCGGTCATGTCGATGGAATAGACCAGGTCATTGCGGACTTGGCCCGCGTTCCAGACTTTGGGATACCAGGCAATGAGGGGAACGCGGAGGCCAGCATCGTACAGCCACTGCTTGCCGCGGATGAGGCATTGGCCGTGATCGCCCATGAAGAAGACGGCTGTGTTGTCCAAAAGCTTCTCGGCGCGCAGGTAGCCGAACAACTGGCCCACCTGACGGTCCAGCAGGTTGGCGCACTCCAGATGGTTGGCGTACTCATTCCGCACCACCGGATGGTCTGGCCAGTAGGGCGGCAGAGGCAGGGATTCGGGCGGAATACGCTGCATTTCCTTGCGCGCTTGCACATAGGCCGGGCCCTTATGGGTGGCGGAGAAGTTCACCTGCAGGTAAAGGGGCTTGTCCTGGGGACGGTCCTGCAGAGAATTGGAATCCCAGGGTTGGGCGACGTTGAAGTTGAAATCGTCCTTACCCGCGCCACGGGCGCCCGGGGCGAATTCACCCCGCAGATTGACGGTGTGATAGCCAACACGACGGAGATGGCGTGCGATGGTGTCCACCCCTTGCGGCAACTGGTAGCCGTCGTCGCGGTGGCTGCGGTGGTTGTGAGCGCCGATGGTGGTTTGAAACATGCCGGTGGCAAATGCGGAGCGACTGGCGGAGCAGACCGGCGCCGTGGTGAAGGCATGGTGGAAGCGAACACCCTCAGCGGCCATTTGGTCAAGCCGGGGCGTGGTGACGATTTTGTTGCCGTAGCAGCCGAGATCCGGACTGAAATCTTCGGCCAGGATCCAGACGATATTGGGCTTGGGGCCACGCTGCCCGCGGAGGATGGCAGGGAACCCGAGCGCGGCGGAACCCGCGATGGCGGAGGTGTGCAGGAAGTCGCGGCGGGTGGCGGCCGAGCATGAGTAGGCAGATTGATCACGCATTACGAAGCCAGTGTATCCGAAGGCGCAGGACGAATCACGCACTGTGCGTTCGTCCTGCGTACCTCTTGCAGTTCCCTTCGGCGGATAGGCGGGTGTTTTGTGCGTTCAACCAGGTTGTAGCTTACCGGGAACTCGTTGAAGAAGCCGCCACTTCGTTCAAGAAACGCTTGGTCTCCGCTTCACCTTTTTGCTCAAGAAGCAACTTAACCATTGTCAAAGCGGAGGAAAAACCCTGGACGCGACCGCGGATCGCAGAAAGTTGACCGTACTCGTCAGAACCCCATGATTTGCCGTCAGCGAAGACTACGGCCTCAACGGATAGAGTTGCTGGCTTTCCCATGACCTTCATGTCCGCAGGAAGCCCCTGAACCCTTACCATCCCCACGTTGTTCTGTCCGAAAACGGGCGCCACCGGACTGGGAGTGAACACCTCGGAACGAAGCATCCGCTGGGTCGCCTTCCCGTTTTCCAGTACTTCCAGTTTCACAGAGTAGCCCACAATCGCCGCGCCGTGATTGGTGACAATCCGATACTCGACACCGTTTTCTGCCTGTTTGTCTTCCAAAGTAACCTGAATTTCGTTGGCGTATAGGCCCGCTACGAAAACGAGAGAGACAAATACGAATAGTAGAAATCGCATACAGTTTCCTCCAGTGTAGTTGTGGTTTGACATGGTATGGCCGGCATAGATTGAATCATGCCGCCGAAGAGGGAAGGCGGATGTTTTCGGGGTGAGCGACCCTCGCATCCTACGGGCAGCAATATGCAACGGTCTCGACCATTGCCCAACTGCAGGAATCGAAGCCGAAACACTCAAATCCATGTGGCCAACAAGTCACCCAGACATTGACTCAGATACACAGAGAGTTCCCAGTGCAACAGCCATACTGGCCTTGGTTCCCTTCGCAGGTGTAGGTGATGATTTTGCCGTCAACCTCAGGTATGAACCCACAGGAATCTCGGTTACATGTAAATGGGCAACCCGCGGAGAGCTACGGAAGAATCAGAAGCAGAATCAAGCAGAAGCGCGCAATCGACTTGAGCACGAATGCCTCCTTGATGGGAATAAGAACTCTTTATCAGTACATTGACATGGAGGTGGTGTGCTGTCAAGACCTATTTTTGGGTAGTTGATGCGCGTCAGGCGCACCCTGACGACTTGGTGGGATCGATGACCATGGTTGCTTGCGGAGGATGAAGTGCGCAAAGGCCCAGCGGGGCGAGGACCCGCGTGTTGGATGGCGCTTGGCCTCAGTTCGGATGAATTTTGGGCCACCACGGCCTGCTCAGTCCTCGGCAGTGGGCTCCCCACCGCTTTCGTTTCCGTTGCCCCGGGCCACAGGGGCATCCCGGGCTTCGCTGGCGGGAAGGTAGGCTTGCAGTTGCTTCTTGACGGCGGAGTGCTTCGTATCGGTGGCCAGGTTGGTCCATTCCATGGGATCGCTTTGGTGGTGGTAGAGCTCTTCCGTGCCATCCAGGTAGCGGGTGTAGCGCCAGCGCTCATCCCGAAGGGAATGGTTTCCGCGCCCAAAGGTGGTAAGCGTGGGCGTGTTCTTTGGCGCGCGCGGATTGCGGAGGAAGGGAAGAAGGCTGTCGCCCTCCACCACGGGAGGCTTGGGAAGGCCCAGGGTGTCGGTGAGTGTGGGGTAGATGTCCAGCAGATTCACGGCACGGGTACAGCGGCCTCCGGGGCGGGTGACGCCAGGGACGGACATCATCAGTACATTGTGGGTGGCCTCCTCCCAAAGGGCAAACTTGCGCCAGTGGAGTTTTTCGCCAAGGTGCCAGCCATGGTCGCTCCACAGGATCACTTGGAAGTTGCCCGCGTTGGGGCCAGTTTCGAGGGCGCGCAGCACGCGACCAATCTGGGCGTCGGCGAAGGCGATGGAGGCCAGATACCCCTGCACTGCCTCGCGCCAGCGACCGGCGTCCGTGATGCGCTTGTGATCGCCTTGGCGGGTGGCCATGCGGCGGGCGATGGGGGGCACGTCATCCAGATCGTCCTCCTTCACGGTGGGCAGGGCGATGGAGGAGAGCGGGAAGAGATCGAAGTACTGCTTGGGCACGTACCAAGGTAGGTGCGGACGGTAGATGCCGCAGGCCAGGAACAGGGGGTCGTTCACCTTGCGCTCCAGTTGACTGCTGACCCAGGTGGCAACCCCGTAATCGCCCATCTGTTCATCAGAGTGGGGGAGCGGCCCCCAATCGAGATTGCCGGAACCGGGTACGCCATTGGCAGGCAACCGGGGGGGAACCGGGGAGGGCGGTTGATTGCGAATTTGCGAGGGCCAGTAGTCGTCCCAGCTAAGGGGATCGGGAAAACTGCCGTGGTAAATCTTCCCCGCCCCGATGGCGCGATACCCGTGCGCGCGCAGATGCATGGGGAGGGTGATGGCGTCCTTGGCCACGGGGGACAGCCGGAACGGCTGGTTGTTGTCATAGACTCCCGTGGTGGTGGGCCGCATGCCTGTCATGAGGGCGGCGCGGGAGGGGTTGCAGAGTGGGGCCGCGCAATGGGCGTTGGTGAACAGCAGGCCCTGGCCAGCTAGCCGATCGAGGTTTGGTGTCCTAGCCTGCGGGTGACCACCCAGACAGCCAATCCAGTCGTTGAGGTCGTCCACGGAAATGAACAGCACATTGCGTGGCGTGGAGGGGCGCGGGGACTGAGACCAGACCATCGGCGCTGCGGCAGCGGCAAGAAGAGCGCGGCGTGTAAGCATAGCGCTGATTCTATCGCCAAGCTGCCGTGTGCGGGCAAGCAACGGCCTTGGAAAAGGAACCAGGCGGTGGAGAGTGACGCGCGTAGGTCCCGGGGCGCTAGCGTTTCGGCTTGTAGGTGGATAGGAAATCGCGCATGCGCCCGTGATGGTAGCCGCGGCCTTCCTCTAGGGGCGCTGTGTCCTGGGAGCGCAGCAAGGCTCCCTGACTATCCAGCACATAAAAGTGAGGATAGCCGCTTGCCTTCGGATACGCGCCAAGCGCCGCCGCGTTTTCGTTTTCCTTGCTGAAGTTCACCTTCACCATTACGTAATTGGCCTTGCGCAAAGCCAGCAGGTCAGGGTGGTCAGCAAAGTAGCGATCCAGGATCTTGCACCAGATGCACCAGGCGCCGCCCACTTCCAGCAGGACATGCTTGTTCTGCTTCCGCGCGATTGCCACGGCCTGGCGAATATCGGCCGCAGCGTCGCGCGCGGGATCGTACACATCCACCTCGCCGGGGCCGGCCTCGGATTGCGTGGGCGGTTTCGGGGACACACGCTGGCTGGCAGCGTCGTCCTCGTGCGGCGACAGTACCAGGACCGGCGACGCAGGACAGGCCACTGCAGCGGCGAAAGAGAGGAAGAGGACCAGCAGTATGACAGGCGGGCGCATCGTGGACTCGTCTTTATTGTAAAGGATGTGGCCGTATCGGCAGGCCAGTGGCCGTGTCGGCAGGCCAACAGGGCGCTGGTAGGAGGCTGGGCATGGCGCTGGCGGGCCAAGCAGGAGCGGCGGCAGCGGGGCCCGTGGGGAGGGTCGCTCGGCCGGCATGGGGAGCTGTCCGGCGGACCGTAGGGTTCCGCTGACGACGCCAAAAGCGAACATCAGACGAAGATCGGGGCTATCCGTGCGACGACAGAGTGTACCGATTTCGCTATCGGTTGAGATAAAGTACTACTGAATCTGCAGTTCCACGGCGTTCCACGAAAATGGAGAGATGGGAACACTTTCGTGCGCGCCAGCGGACGAGGCGTGGCCTTGCCGTTGTCGAGCGGAACAATAAGTCTTTTGTTTGTAACACCAAGAATGAGCGCCCCACGGCGTTGGCATGATTTTTCCAACGAAACGCAACCAGAAGAGTCGCGGTTGCATCGGCTAAGGGCAGGAAGGTTTGACACGAATTTTGAGATCGATGCGGATTTCTGTTTTATCGTGGCGAATCAAATGCCATACTAAATAGACTAAAGGTACTAGTGGGATGAAGGTGAAAACGTTTTTCGACTTGGGCCTCCCCAGCATCGGCAGCGTGTCGTTGCTGGAGATGTCGGAGCATCGGAATCCGATGGTAGTTGCGTTGGCCCGCTTCCTCTCAGAGAAGGCGAAGTACTTTCCCGAAGATACGTTTGACGTGAACTATCTGCTCCATTTGGCTGGATTTGTTGAGCCGATGGGTGGCGGCAAACGATTCGACTTTTCGAAAATCCGGATTGGCTCCGCTGGGGGAAGCGGAATGCAGCCATCGCGCGGTTTCGCCACGACCAACAATTCTCTATCCAACCCCTGGCAAGTGGTGTTCGTTCGAGAGCGGACGCGCGCGGTGGAAGCCAACGCCGTCAGGAAACTGGGTTTGCACGAAGGCAAGCGGGTGTTGTCGCAGCTTTTGAGCAAGGGACAGCACTTCGGCTTGGATTAAGCAACGATTCCTTCGCAAAGGGAGAAGCCGACGGGCATCCGCATGGATACCCGTCGGCTTTTCGTTTTGGGGCTACTGGCGGGCCGTGATCTGGCCGGGAGCCATGGCCCGAAGGAAGGTACGAAAGCGATCCGGCTGATAGCCGGTCCTGCTTCCCAGCAACGCGACGCGCTGGCTGCGCAGGAGTTTTCCGCGAGCATCCAACACAAAGTAGTGGGGAAAGCCCCGGATGAGCCCGTAGCGCTGCAAGGCGTCGGGGTTCTGGTTCTCTTCGCTGAAGTTCACCTTGACGTAGAGAAAGTGGCGGTTGCGCAGGGCGAGGACATCCGGATTGTCCACGTAGAAGCGATCCAGCAGTTTGCAATACGAACACCAGTTGCCACCCACATCCAGCAGTACATGCTTCCCGTCGCGAGCAGCCACCTGAAGGGCATTGCGAATGTCGGCGCTGGCGTCGCGGCGAGGGTCAAAGACGTGAACTTCCCCGGCGGCGATGGGCGTTGCCGAGAAGGATGCGGACCCGCGCGAAGCGCCCACCGGGGCCGCGTTCGGGGTGGGCTGAAAGTCACCTTCTTCCAGGACGATGACGCCGGCTTGCTGGGCGCGGAGTGGGGACAGCGCGCAAAACAGGAAGACCGCGCAGAGCGGCAGACATCGATTGCGTAGGGTCATGGCTGACTCCAGTGTAGGCGAGGAAGGGCGAAATCCAAGCCACTTTCCGGGACTTCGCCGTGGGCCGCGGGAAGGTACTAGCGAGAATCCTTAGCCCCTGGCGACACCCACAATCGCATGCAGCAGTAGCATCAGCATGCCGATGGGGATGAGATAGAACCAGCCAAGGCTCATCAGTTGATCGTATCGAAGGCGAGGGAAGGTACCCCGCATCCAGATCATGACGTAGATGAGCAATCCCATCTTGAAGAAAAACCAGAAGGGTCCGGCGAGGGCGGCAGCGGCGGCGGGCCACGCGAAGAGGGCGCCACAGGCCACCAACAGGGCAGCGATTGCGCTAAGGATGACCCGCTGATGCAGAGGTTTCAGGCGACGCACCAGGTAGAGGCAGCCGATGCCGACCCCCGCAAACAGCAGGGCGGGCAGGGCCACATGGAGCGGCCAGTCCAGCCAGGCGATGCTGGCGAAGGGGCGCATCCAGCCCCCGAAGAAGACGGTGACGGCGACGCCGGCCACCACGCACATGGCGGCATACTCGGCCAGGAAGAAGAGCGCCCAACGGAAGCCGCTGTACTCCGTCATGTAGCCGGCGACGAGTTCGGATTCCGCTTCCGGGAGGTCAAACGGGGCGCGGTTGGTTTCGGCGATTGAGGCGATGAAGTAGATGGCGAATGAGATGAACATCAGGCCGAAGTTGTCGAAGATGCCCCAAACCTGACGGGCAGCCTGATTTTCGACGGCCTCCACCATACTGAGGGTGCCCACGGCCATGACGCCCGCCAGCAGGCCGAGACCCAGCGCGACTTCGTAACTCACCAATTGGGCCGCACTGCGTAACGAACCCAACAGGGAATAGTGGGAGTTAGAGCTCCAGCCGCCCAGGATGATGCCGATGATGCCCACGGAGGACATGGCGCTGACGGCCAGAATCCCCACGTTGACATCAGCGACGACAATGCCTGCGCCAAAGGGGATGAAGGCCAGCGCGGAGAGTGCGGTGAGGGCGGCGATGACGGGCGCCACCCAGAAGATACGCCGGTCAGCGTCCCGCGGGATGGTGTCTTCTTTCAACAGCAGCTTCAGGGCGTCGGCGATGGGCTGCAGGAAGCCATGCGGACCGACGCGCATGGGGCCCAGCCGCGCCTGCATATCGGCCAGCACCTTGCGCTCCAGCAAGACAAGATAGCCCGCCACCAGGGGGAACAGCGCAATGATGCAGAGTCCGGTGAGAAGCGGAACGAACCAGGGGTGATTGAGGATGGCTTGCATGGGTGCGTGTTCCCTTACTCAACGAAGCAGCGTCATGCCCGCGATGCGGACGAAGGGTTCAGCGAAGATGCCGATGCCGATGGTGGCGGCCACCGCCGTGGCGAAGGCGAACCCAAGGCCACGGCCCATGCGGAACCGCGGGGCAACGGCGGGCTCCTCAAAGAACATCGAGCGGATGACGCGGAAGTAGTAATAGATGGCCACAGCAACGTACAGAACGCCAATGACGGCCAGGTAGTAGTGTCCGCTCTCCAGCAGCGCGAGGAAGATGTAATACTTGGCCAGGAATCCAGCGGTGGGCGGGATGCCGGCAAGCGAGACCAGGAACACCAGCATCGCGATGGAAGCGAACCCGTTGTGGCGCATCAGACCCGCAAGGTCGTCGAGGTTCTCGCCGCGAATGCCCTTGCGGTGCAAACCGATGAGCACCAGGAAGGCGCCAAGGTTCATGAAGGTGTAGATGAAGGCGTACAGCACCACGCCCTTAATGCCGGTTTCGTTGCCCGCCACCAGGCCCAGCAGCATGTAGCCGGCGTGGGCGACGGCGCTGTAGGCCAGCATGCGCTTCACGCTGCTTTGGCTGAGGGCGCCCAGGTTCCCCACCGTGATGGTAAGGACGGCGGCCGTCGCCAGCAGGGGCTCCCACATTTCACGGCTGCCCGCCAGCGGCCCCTCGAACAGGCGCAGCAGCATGGCGACGGCGGCCGCTTTGGAGGCCACGGAAAGATACGCCGTTACGGGAGTCGGCGCGCCCTCATAGATATCGGGAACCCACATGTGGAAGGGCGCGACGCCCAGTTTGAACAGCACGCCAACGACGGTGGAGCCCACGGCCAGCAACAGCAGAGGATCCGTAAGGGGGCGGGTTTCCAGCAGTGCCCCGATGTCGGCCATGCGGGTGGATCCGCTCAGGCCGTAGAGCAGGGAAAATCCATAGGCAAGGAAGGCGCTGGAGAAAGAGCCGAGGATGAAGTACTTCATGGCCGCTTCATTGGACCGCCGATCGCGTCCCAGGAAGCCCACCAGCACGTAGAAGCTGAGCGCCATTAGTTCCAAGCCGACGAACAAGCTGACCAGCTCCGTACTGGCAGCCATGAAGAACATGCCGCACTGGGCCAGCAGAATCAGCGCGTAGTATTCGCCCTGGTGCTCGCCTTCCTGTTCGAGATAGCGATAGCTGATGAGCGCCGTCAGCAGAGCGGCCACCAGGAACATGGCGTTGAAGAAGAGAGTGAAGCCGTCAATGGACAGCATGCCGCGGAACGCCACCAACGCGGGCAGGCCATTCTCCTGCAGGTAAGCGAATTGCCTCCAGAGGGCGACGGCGGTGAAACCCTCAGCGGCAATCACAAACCAGGTGAGCTTGCCTTTATCGGATGCTTTGGGGAAGAGCCAGAAATCGAACAGAAAGATGGCGCAGCCAAACAGACCCAGCAGGATGGCAGGCAACAGCGCCAGATGGTCAAGGGCGGTATAGAACTCGCTCATCGGGTTGCGGCCTCCACACTGCGAACGCCGGACGGGACGGGATAGACGCCAGGCCGGACGCGTTCGACGATTTGAGATACGGGTTGTTTGAGGACGTCAAAGTAAGGCTTCGGATAGATGCCAATCCACAGCGCCCAGACAATCAGCGGCGCGAAGATGGCCATCTCGCGGAGGCTGAGGTCAGCAAGGCCGAGGTTCTTGCGGTTGGTCACCTGGCCCAGCATGGTGCGCTGGAAGAGCCACAGCAGATAGGCGGCGCCCAGCACGATGCCGATGACGCCCAGGGCGGCCCAGAGCGGGTTCCGCTCAAAGGCTCCCTGCAAAATGGTGAACTCACCTACGAATCCGTTCAGCATGGGCAACCCGGCAGAGCTCAGCATGGCGAAGGCGAACACGGTGGCAAAGCGCGGCATGACGTGCGCCAGGCCGCCGTACTCGGCGATGTCGCGCGTGTGGCGACGCTCATAGATGACGCCCACAATCAGGAAGAGCATGCCGGTGGAGATGCCGTGGTTCACCTGCTGGATGATGCTGCCGGCCAGTCCGTTGGGGTTCAGGGAGAAGATGCCCAGGGTGCAGAAGCCGAGGTGACTGACGCTGGAGTAGGCCACCAGCTTCTTCCAGTCCTTTTGGACCAGGCTCACCAGAGCGCCATAGAGGATGCCCACCAGGGAGAGAGTGACCACCACCTGGACGATGAGGGCGGTGTTGGCGGCGTCTGGCAGCAGCGGCAGGGAAAAGCGGATGAAGCCATAGGCGCCCATCTTTAGCAGCACCGCGGCCAGGATGACGCTACCCGCGGTGGGGGCTTCGGTGTGCGCGTCGGGAAGCCAGGTGTGGAAGGGGAACATGGGCACCTTGATGGCGAAGCCTACGAAGAGCAACCAGAAGACCCATTGCTGAGTGGCGGCGGGCAAGGAGATGCGCAGCAGTTCCTGGATGCCAAAGCTATAGACGCCAAACTCCTGGTGGTATTGGAAGTACAGCACCAGCATGGCGATGAGCATCAGCACGCTGCCCGTAAGGGTGTAGAGGAAGAACTTGATGGCGGCGTAAAGCTTGCGCGGCCCGCCCCAGACGCCAATGAGGAAGTACATGGGCACCAGAACGATTTCCCAGAAGACGTAAAACAGGAAGAAGTCCAGTGAGAGGAAGACGCCAATCATGCCGGTTTGCAGCAGCAGAAGCATGGCGTAGTAGCTCTTGATGCGATCAGTGACCGCGTTCCAGGACGAGAGGATGGCCAGGAATCCGGTGAGGGTGGTGAGCATCACCAGCAGTAGGCTGATGCCATCCAGGCCCAGGTGGTAGCGGGCGCCCAGGAAGGGGATCCAGTCGATGTTCTCAACGAACTGGTATCCAGCCGCGTTTGCGTCAAAGCGGAAGGCCAACGGCAGGGAAACCAGAAAGCCCACGAGCCCGACGATGTTGGCGGCGAGGCGGATGGCCTGCTGGTTGGCCGACGGCAGGCACAGCAGCACCAGCATCCCCATGAGCGGGGTGAGAAGGACGAGGCTAAGCAGAGAGTCCATGGTGCGCTAGTTCCTTCCGTAAATGCCCATGAGCACCAGAATGCCCACCACAATCGCCAACGCGTAGCCCTGTACGGAACCGGACTGGGCCAGGCGCACAGGGATGGAGACAACGCGCAAGGTGAAGGCGGTAAGGCGGACGATGCCGTCGATGATGTAGGTGTCCCACCACATCGAAAGCGAGGAGACGGCCTTGGTGAGCCAGCCCGCGCCGTTCACGCCGCCATCTACGACGCGGCGATCCACGGTGCTCATCAGGCGGCCGCCACCCAAGGTGAGGCCCCGGACGAAGAGGCTGTTGTAGATGTCATCGAGAAACCACTTGTTCCAGAGAAGCCGGTAGAGGCCTGGAGCCGCCGCCTGCAGGCGTTCAGGAAGATCCGTGCGCACCAGATACAGCCAACGAGCTAAGGCGATGCCGGCCAGGGCGATGCCGACGCTCAACGCCATGAGCGCCCATTCCAGCGCGGCGTGGTCGTGATGCTCAGCGTGGGCGTGGGCATCGTGGGCGGCCAGCAACGCGGGGGAGGTGACGGGTTCCAGCCAATGTTCAAAGCTATGGAACAAGGGAGGAAGCGCGCTGAA
The DNA here is from genome assembly GCA_025456495.1 of Bryobacterales bacterium. GTDB lineage: Bacteria > Acidobacteriota > Terriglobia > Bryobacterales > Bryobacteraceae > JACTMJ01. Next base: position 11,716 of record JALOKO010000022.1, read on the forward strand.
CACCTTGGGAACGCCCAGCCATCCCACCAGGATGCTGCCCGCGGCCAGCACCAGCAGGGGAACGGTCATGACCGCGGGGGATTCATGCACGTGGGCGGCGGTGTGGGCATCCATGCGGGCTTCGCCATAGAAGGTGAGGAACATCATCCGCCACATGTAGAACGCGGTGAGCGCGGCGGTGCCCAGCCCGACCGCATACAGCAGTTGCGAGCCCAACGGGGAACTGACGGTCTGCCACAGGATCTCGTCCTTTGAGAAGAAACCGGCCAAGCCAGGGATGCCGGCAATGGCCAGCGATCCGATGAACATTGTGCGGAAGGTGGTGGGAATCTTATCGCGGAGGGCGCCCATGTGGCGCATGTCCTGCTGGCCGCCCATGGCGTGAATCACCGATCCGGAACCGAGGAAGAGCAGGGCCTTGAAATAAGCGTGCGTGAACAGGTGGAACACGGCTACCCAATAGGCGCCTACGCCCAGGGCCAGGAACATGAAGCCAAGCTGGCTGACGGTGGAATAGGCCAGGACGCGCTTGATGTCTGTCTGCACCAGTGCGATGGAGGCAGCCAGCAAGGCCGTGGCCGCGCCCACCGTGGCGACGATGATGGATACCTCCGGCGCCAACCGGAACAGTGCGTTTGAGCGCGCCACCAGGTAGACACCCGCCGTCACCATGGTGGCCGCATGGATGAGCGCCGATACCGGAGTGGGGCCTTCCATGGCATCCGGTAGCCAGACAAACAATGGAAATTGGGCGGACTTACCCGTGCTAGCGAAGAAGTAGAGGAAGCAGATGACGGCTACCGAGCCCCAGGCAGTCAACGCCAACGCATCACCCTGGGCGGCCACGGCGGCGTTCACTTCCGTAAAGCGTACTGTTCCGAAGGTGACAAACAGCAGCATGGTGGCCAGCAGGAAGCCGGCATCGCCAATGCGATTCACCAGGAAGGCCTTGTTGCCGGCGTCACCCGCCGATTTCTTGTGGAAGTAAAAACCAATCAGAAGATAGCTGCACAGGCCCACGCCTTCCCAGCCCACAAACAGCAGCAGGTAGTTGTTGGCCAGCACCAGCAGCAGCATGAAAAAGACGAAGAGGTTGAGATAACCGAAGAAGCGGTAGTAGCCTCCATCGTGCTGCATGTAGCCGATGGAGTAGATGTGAATGAGGAAGCTGATGCCGGTGACGGTGAGGATCATTACGGCGCTCAAGGGGTCCAGCAGAAAGCCGAGTTGCGCGTTGAGCGTGGCGACCTGGCCGTTGGTGAGGGCCATGGGGAGGGCGGCGATCCAATCGTAGAGAATGACCTCGTGGCTGCGGGGGGAGAGAGCCGCCAGTTGGACGGTTGCCAGAATGCTAAGCAACAGGCTGAGCAGGACGCAGCCCGCGCAGATGATGCCCACCAACCCGCGGGAGGCCGGGGCAGCGTGATGGGCAGGGTCGTGATGGGCAGGGTCGTGATGGGCAGGGTCGTGATGGGCAGCGTGGCCGCCATGGTTGTCAGGGTGGTGATGGTGATCAGCAGGGGGGCCGCCGGCGGCGAGTTCCGCGCGCAGAGCGTCAGACAGCGCCTGCGGCGAGACGCCCTGGGGATCAAGCCGACGCCCGAGCAACAGCATCACGGCAGCGCCCAGCAAGGGGAAGACGGGAATCATCCAAATGAGATCAAGCGCGTTCATAGCCAGGCCCTCACCACTTGAGGATCTCCATTTCATCCGCCTGCACGGACATTTTGTTGCGGAAAAGGGCGATGAGGATGCCAAGACCGATGGCGGCTTCGGCGACGGCGATGGCGATGATGAAGATGCCGAAGATCTGTCCTTGCACATCGCCCCAAAGATGCGAAAAGGCGATGAGGTTCACGTTCACGCCGTTCATCATCAATTCGATGGACATCAACAGCACCACCAGATTGCGGCGGACCAGCACGCCCAGAGTTCCGATGAGAAACAGGGCGGCGCCGAGCACCAGGTAGTGCGCAGTGGTGATGGGGTAGAGGATGCCTTCCATCAGTCCACCTCTCCTTCGGCCTGGGGCGCCTCGCGCTTGCGCGCCATCAAGACGGCCCCCACCACGGCCACTATCAGCAGCAGCGAGGCCAGTTCAAACGGAACCAGATATTCAGAAAACAGCACGTCCGCGATGCGCTGGGTGTTGCCTTCGGCGGCGACGGCAGCGGGAATGGCGGTCCCGGCGGGCAAGGCAAGCGCGCCACGGAATGCCCAAAGGGAGAGAACACCCGTGGACACCACAGCCAACAACGAGAGCCACCATTGCCCATTGAACTGTCGCATTTTGGCCTCTTCATCCAGATTGACCAGCATGATGACGAAGAGGAACAGCACGGTGACGCCACCCACGTAGAGCAGGATCTGGACGGCGAACAGGAACTCCGCCCGCTGCAGCAGAAACAGGCCCGCAACTCCGATCAAGGAGGCAATGAGGCTAAGGGCGCTATGCACCGCGTTGCTTCGCGTGATGGTGAGGATGGCGCCCGCGAGCGCCATCACGGCAAAAAGGTAAAACAGCAGAGCGTCCGTCATGGCGTGGTCACCTTTATGACTGGTGGGCACAGGTTCCGCATGGGGGAAGCCGGGTTCCTGATGGAGGAAGCTGGGGAATCAATACTCATACCGTGTGGGCTTGGGGCCTTCCTCCAGCATTTGGCGATCCCAGATGGCGCCTTCGCGGGTGAAGCTGGCGAGCTCAAAATCCTGGGTGAGTTCCAGCGCATCCACGGGGCAGGCGTCTTCACAGAGTCCGCAGAACATGCAGCGGGAGGTGTCGTAGGTGAAGGTGGTAAGTTCCTTCTTCTTGGTTTCCGCATTGCGCTCAGTGGTGACGACAATGAGATTCTCCGGGCAGGCCAAGGCGCAGAGATTGCAGCCAATGCACAAGGTGTCTCCGGATTCGGGATCCACATTGAGGCGGGGCGCGCCGCGGTAGCGTTCAGCGATGCGCGGTTGCTGCGCGGGGTATTGTTCGGTGACGATTTCTCTCGGGTTCTGTTGCCGGAAAGTGGTGAGCAAACCGGTGAAAAGGTCAGTGAAGAAGAACTTGTCGAAGAATCGCATGGCCGTTACTACTCCTTCTGTCAGCGATCCACTTCACCCAGCACGATGTCGATGGTGCCAATGACAGCCACCACGTCAGCGAGCAGGGTATCGCGCACCATGTGGTCAAGCGCCTGCAGGTTAATAAAGGACGGCGGACGCACACGCAGCCGGTAAGGCTGGGTGGAGCCGTCGCTTACGATGTAGTATCCCAATTCGCCCTTAGGCGCTTCAATCGAGACATAGGCCTCACCGACGGGTGGCTTCAGCACCTTGGGTACCTTGGCCATGATGGGACCTTCCGGAATGTCGGCAGCCGCCTGGCGCAGGATGCGTACCGATTGACGCATCTCTTCCATGCGTACCAGGTAGCGGTCGTAGGTGTCGGCATTGGTTCCCACGGGGATATCGAAGTCGTACTTCTGGTAGCCCGAGTAGGGCATGGCCTTGCGCAGATCCCATTGGACGCCAGCCGCGCGGAGGATGGGGCCGGTGACGCCGAAGCGCTTGCAATCCTCAGCGTTCAGGATGCCCACGCCACGCAGGCGCGACACCCAGATGCGATTGGAGGTAAGCAGGCTCTCGTACTGGTCGATGCGCGCGAGGAAGCGGTCACAGAAATTGAGGGTGTCGGTGGCCAGCTCCGCATAGGCCTCATACTGCAGGCCGCCGATACGGAACGCGTGGGTGGTGAGACGGGCGCCGCAGTATTCCTCAAAGATGTTGAGAATCTCTTCACGTTCACGAAAGGTATAGAAGACCGGGGTGAGGGCGCCCACGTCCAACGCGTGCGTCCCCAGCCAGACCAGGTGGCTGGCAATGCGGTTCAGCTCAGTGAGGATGACGCGAATCACCTGGGCGCGTGGCGGCGCTTCGACGTCCAGCAGCTTCTCCACGGCCAGGCAGTAGCCCAGCCCGTTGCTGACCGCGGCCACATAGTCCATGCGGTCCACATAGGGGTTGAACTGCGCGTAGGTACGGTTCTCGCCAATCTTCTCGACACCACGATGCAGGTAGCCGATGACGCAGTCAGCGCCCAGAATGCGTTCTCCATCCAGCTTCAGAATCACGCGCAGCACGCCGTGGGTGGAGGGGTGCTGGGGACCCATATTGAGCACCAGTTCGTTGGAATCAAGGAACGTTGCTTGGGTGATCTCCGACATCGCTTACTGCCCGCTTTCGATTCCCAGGTTTTCCTGCACCCAGCGCGTGTCCTGCTGGATGATGCCGTAGTCCTTGCGCAACGGGAAGCCCTCCCATTCGTCAGGCATCAGAATGCGCCTGAGGTCGGGATGCCCGGCAAAGGGAATGCCAAACATATCGAAGACTTCGCGCTCCATCCAATTGGCGGCGGCAAACAGGGGCACCACGGAGGGCGCCTTTTCCCCATCCGCCACGCGGGCCTTCACGCGGATTCGGTGGTTGCGCTGAAAACTGTATAGCACGTAAACCAGCTCAAAGCGTTTTTCGTCCTTGGGGTAGTCTACCGCTGTTTGCTCCACCAGATAGTCGTAGGCGAAGGCATCGCGTAAGGTCTGCAGCAGAGCCGGAACGGATGCCAGTTCCACCTCAAAGAAGTCCTGCCCACGATACGTGGCCGCGCGGAGCACGGCGGCTCCAAGGCTGGCCGCGATTGCTGCTGGAATTTCGCCGTCCCAGGGTTCAGCCTGCATCACTGCCGGAGCTTTGGGCGCGACCGCTTTGGGGGCTGGCTTGGCGGCAGGGG
>JALOKO010000369.1 GCA_025456495.1 Bryobacterales bacterium
CAGGGTGAGGGTATTGGTGACGCGCCAGTCATCCTGCATAAAGAAGGCTACGTAGCGCGATTGCGGGCTGCGTGACGAAGCGACATCGAAGTTTCCCGAGGTAGGCAGGCCCAACAGGAAGGTAGCCATGTCCCCGATTAAGGGGATGGCGCCGGCGGTGTTCAGCGGACCACGAACGAAGTTATCGCGAAGCTGATAAAAGCCGCTGGAGTTACCGAAAGAGGTTACATGCTCCCGCAGCAGGCGGAGGTCTGTTCCGAACTTCAGGGTGTGGCTGCCGGCAATCTTGGTGAGCGCGGAGAAGATCTGAAAGTTGTCAAAGGGAAAGGGGGCGCTGCCTGAGTTCCCCAGGTCACGGTAGACGTTAAAGTCAAAGCCCGGCATGACGGACTGGGAACTGGCCGCCTGAAGGGAACTGGGGAAGCCCAGCGAGGTCATGTCGAACCCAAGGCTGGGGCGTGTGCTGCCCTCGGTGAAGCGGGTCCAATTGAAGCGCGTGTTGAGGATGGTGGTGGGGCTGAAGGTGTAGACGTCATCCAGCTTAGCGCCCCAGTTGATGCGCTTTAGGAAATTGCCCTGAGAGATGTCATCCAGGCCAAAGGCAAAGCCACGGAACTCGGTGCGGTTGTTGTGCTGCATCGAGAAAAACATCTTGTGGTTGTCGCTGATGTTCAAGTCCGTCCGGCCGAGAGTGGTGAAGAAGTCATCGCCACGGTTCGTGTTCACCTGGTAGTTGTCCTGGCTGTCTGCCGCGCCCTGCGCGTTGGGCTGCGGATAGAACGCGAGCACATTCGATGCGATGGGTGAGATGCGGTTCTGCGGGATGATGTTGTTGGTGAAGGGTGAGCGCAGAATGGTGCCGTTGGCTTGCAGCACGCCGGTGAGGGGGTCGTGTATCTGATACTGGCTACCCAGCGCGCGCTGCTGGCTGAAGTCGCCGGTGCGGTTTGCAGGGGTGGGCACGGTGGTTCGGAACGGTTCCGGCTGACGGTTCTTGATGCCTTCATAGTTGAACTGCCAGAAGAGCTTGTTCCGGCCGTCGAATACTTTGGGGAAGAAGACAGGTCCGCCGGCGCTGACGCCCCACTGGTTGAACACAGAGTTGGTTTTCGTGCCGCCACTCTGGTTAACGAAAAAGTCCGTAGCCGCAAGGTCTTCCACCTGATTGAAGTTGTACAGGGCTCCGCGGAATTGGTTGGTGCCCGCCTTGGTGGTGACGTTCACGGTGCCTCCGCCGGTGTTGCCGTAGGAGGCGTCGCTCTGGAAGACTTCCACCTTCACTTCACCCACCGCATCTACGGGCGGGTTATAGGCCACGCGACGATCGCGGGTGGTGTTGGGCGCGCCATCGTTCAGCAACTCATTGCTGCGATTGGGCGCGCCGCCCATGGAGATGCCGGAGGGGCCGGCGTTATCGAAGGGCCGCGTGAAGCGCGGGTCGCTCATGGCCGTCACGCCGAAGGCAATGGCCGCCAGGGACATGGGGGTGCGTCCGCTCATCGGGATGCTTTCCACCACTTCCTGGCCGATTACCTGGCCGGTGGCGGCCGTGTTGGAGGTCAACAGCGGGGCATCGGAGGTGACCGTCACCGTCTCGATGATGTCGCCAACCTCCAGATTGATGTTGAGGGTGACACGCTGGTTGGTGCCCAGCTGGATGTTTTCCTGACGGAAGCGCTTGAAGCCCTGGAGGTTGCCTCAACGGTGTAGTTGCCGGGGGCCAGAAAGGGGAGGGTATATTGCCCACCGGCCCCTGCGGTTGCCTCTGAGCGGCTGCCGGTGTTGGTTTGCGTGGCGGTGACGGTTGCGCCAGGGATCACCGCGCCCTGGGAGTCAGTTACCGTGCCGTTGAGGGTCGCGCGAAACTCCTGGGCGACACCTGGCAAAATTGCCAGCGCACAGAGCAGGAATACTGCGAGCAAAGATCTGGATTGCGTTCTCATCTTGACAGGTCCATGTCCAATCTGAAATGGTTGGCAATTTGACGCCTGCCCGATGATAAGCCCGATAACAATTGTGAATCAATCTTTTCTTTACGAATTTGTGAACTTATGATTTTCTGTATCCATTTATCAAATTTAGTAGAGACCTCAGACTGCGTGAGGGCGGCTCGGGATGGCGGTGGACACTTCAGAACTCGCTACAAATAAGGACTTTACGGAGCTTCCACGACCGCACAAGAACCGGTGGCTTTCGCGGTTCGAGAAACAAGATTCCAGAAATAGAATTTAATCTTCAGCGCAGGAATGAAGATGCCCTCCGCCCTATAGAAAGGCTGAATGGAAGGCCAGAGCCGGGACTGTGAGGGAATGACGGCGATGCGGGGAAGGGGCGGCAAACTGCCGCCTGCGGGTTAGGCTCAGGTGAAGCCGCCACGGCCACCGGCGCCGGCTCCGCAACCACCAGTGGCGAAGCAGGAGATCTGCGGTTCGCTTTCCTCTGACTTGCAATCGGGGCACTCGGCAGGGCGATCGCGGTCAGCGAAGCGGCGGAGCTTTTCAAAGCGGCGGCCACACTTCGTGCAGCGGTACTCGTACATCGGCATACAGGGAGAGGATGCGGCAGAACGGCGGAAGGTGACAGGTTTGTGGCTGGTGCGCGCGAGGATCGGGAAAACCGCGCTCTGTGCAGGCAGGGCGCCACGGTCCGGAGGCGCGGCAGGGGGGCGGCAGGGCGCCACGGTTCGTTGGCCATGGAATTGCATCTCCACGTTCCGGAGGGGTGATGCGTCACATCAATATGCAGCGTGCGCGGAAATGGATTGCGGCTGTGGCGCTTGCCGTCCTGTGGACGGTGTGCGGAATCATCGCGGGCGGAGCCGGGCTGGGCGCGCAAACGCGCATCTCGCCCATCCTGCAGGGCATCGAGAGCCGCTACAACGCCATGCAGACCCTACAGGTGGAGTTCACGCAGGTCTTTCGCTTCGGGCCCCGATCACGCACTGAGCAGGGCGTGCTGTATCTGCGGAAGCCAGGCAGGATGCGATGGGAGTACAGTGAGCCATCGGGCAAGGTTTTCCTGTCGGATGGGAAATATGTTTACTTGTACAGCCCCAGTACCCAGGTGGTGGAGCGTAGTCCGTTCAAAGCCACCGATGATCTGCGGGCGCCGCTGGCATTCCTGCTGGGGAAGTTGGATTTCCAGCGCGATTTCGCACGGTTCACACTCAAGCCGGAAGGGACGAACTATTGGATTACGGCGGAACCCAAGAACCCGAAGTCTCCCTATTCGATGGTGAGCTTTCTGGTGTCGCCCAACTACGAAATTGTGGAAGTGGAAGTGACGGGGATGGACCAGGCCGTAAACCGATTCCGATTCCGAAACGAGCAGCGGAATGTGGCGGTGACGGAAGCGAAGTTCGCGTTCCAGCCTCCGGCGGGCACAAGGCTGGTGGAGGCTGAGCAGTAGCGGGAACGGAGAGGGCGACGGATACAATCATGGCTGAATTCGTATTGAAGTACGCCGACGCACGCGGGCGGATCCACCAGAAAACGGAGGAAGCCGATACCGAGTCCCAACTGCGCCAAGCCTATTCGCAGCAGGGCTATCTGGTGTATTCGGTGAAGGCGAAGTCTGCCGTGGACCAGGTGTCGGCGGGGATGCTGGGGCGGCGCAAGCGGCTGCAACTGGAAAACTTTCTGATCTTCAACCAGCAGTTCGTCACGCTGATTCGCGCCGGGCTACCCATCCTGAAGGCGCTGGACCTGCTGGCCGAGCGGTTTGCGGATCCGCGAATGGTGGGGTATCTGCGGCGCATTCGGGATGAGGTGAAGGGAGGTGCGCTGCTGTCGGAGGCCTTCCGCGCAGCGAAGATTTTTCCGCCCATTTACGTCACCTCACTTATGGCCGGAGAAAAGGCGGGCAGCCTGGAGGAAGTGCTTGACCGCTACATCCAATATCAGCAACTGACATTGGCAGTGCGCAAGAAGTTACTGGTGTCGCTGATTTATCCCTGCTTCCTGATTATTCTGGTGTTCCTGCTGGTGGTGTTTCTGGTGACCTACGTGGTGCCCAGTTTCTCTGACTTATACAACAGCATGAGTACGGAACTGCCATTGATTACGCAGTGGCTGATCGCCTTTGGCACCACCAGTCGCAGTTACGTGCTGGGCTTCTTCGCGGCGCTGCTGGCGGGCGTGGCGGCCTTTCAATGGTGGAGCCGGGGCGAGGCGGCGCAGGAGCGCCTTGACCGCTGGAAACTGCGGATGCCGCTGGCGGGGGATATCTGGATTAAGTTTCAGGTGTCGCAGTTTTCGCGCATTCTGGGGACGCTGCTGGTGGGTGGCATTCCATTGCTTCCGGCATTGGAGACAGCGGCCGAGAGCCTGAATTCGAGGCTGCTGCGGATCTCGATTGCGAAGGCGTCACGGATGGTGAAAGAGGGGCAACCGCTGTCGAAGTCGCTGGCTGCGACGGGAATCTTTCCGGGGTTGTCAATTGACATGATTGAGGTAGGGGAATCAACAGGCGCCCTGCCGACAATGCTCACCAGCGTGGCCGAGTTTTTTGAGGGGGATGTCAGCACGCGGCTGACGGCGGCGCTGTCGCTGATTGAGCCCCTGATCATGATTGTGATGGGCGCGTTTGTGGCCTTCGTGCTGATCGCGCTCTACCTTCCCATCTTTTCGCTGG
>JALOKO010000370.1 GCA_025456495.1 Bryobacterales bacterium
ATGGTAAACGCCATGCGCCTACCCACCCAGGGTGAGGTCACTGTGGGCGGGCAGAGCACGACGCAGTGGGATCCGGTTGCGCTGCGCCGCCGCGTCGGCTATGTGATTCAGGAAGTGGGGCTTTTCCCCCACCTTAGCGTCGCCCGCAACGTCGCTACCGTGCCCGAGTTGCTGGGTTGGGATCCCGCGCGGATTGCGGCCCGCGTGGATGCGCTGCTGCACGAGGTGGGGTTGGACCCCGCCGTGTTCCGCCATCGACTTCCCAAGGCGCTGTCCGGGGGCCAACGCCAACGCGTGGGTGTCGCCCGCGCCCTGGCCGCAGAGCCGCAATTGATGCTTCTGGATGAACCCTTCGGCGCCCTGGACCCCATGACTCGCCTGGAAATGCAGGACTTGTTCCTGAATTTGCGCCAACGGCATCACGTCACCAGCGTGTTTGTAACCCATGACTTACAGGAGGCTTTCCGCGTCGGTACGCGGATTGCTTTGCTGCGCGATGGCGAGCTGGACACGATGGGTACGGCCCACCAGTTCCGTTCCGCAACCACAGATGAGGCTCGCGCCTTTCTGGCGACGCTGGCTGATGAGCCGGGGGCGTGCCGATGAACTTACCCTGGGCGGACATCGGGCGCCTGACAGTGGAGCACCTGCAACTGGTGGGCATGGCCATGAGCGCGGCTCTGGTGGTGGCGTTGCCGCTAGGGGTGTGGATGTCGCGGGAGGCACGACTGCGTCCATGGGCACTCGGTTTTGCAAACGTCATGCAAACCATCCCTTCGCTGGCGATGCTGGGGTTCCTGATTCCCATCGCGTATATTGGCGGAGTGGGCACGCGATCCGCTGTCGTGGCGTTGGTGCTGTACGCCCTGTTGCCCATCCTGAAGAACACGCTGACAGGCATTCTGCAGGTGGACCCCGCGGTTCGGGATTCCGCCATCGCCTTAGGCATGACCCCCAGGCAGTTGCTGTGGCGGGTAGAACTTCCGCTTGCCGCCCCCACCATTTTGGCCGGCGTGCATATTGCCACTGTCACTTGCATTGGCACCGCCACCATTGCGGCTGCCATCGGAGCCGGAGGGCTGGGCGTGCTGATCTTTCGCGGCATTGCCACCGTGAATACCGAACTCATCCTTGCCGGAGCCATCCCGGCGGCACTGCTAAGCTTGGTGACAGATGGGGTGCTGTCATGGGTAGAACACAGGTTGTGGCGCTCTTCCTCGCCATCGTCGTCTGCGGATGCGCGAGCGGTTGCGGCGGAACGCGCGGAATCGTCGTCGGGTCGAAGAACTTCACTGAGCAGTTGATTCTGGGCGAGGTGGTTGCCCAGCAGATTGAGCGCTGTGCGGGGCTTCCCGTAGAACGCCGCTTCCAGTTGGGCGGCACGCTGATGGCGCACCAGGCCATGCAGGCGGGCGAAATCGACGTGTACCCCGAGTACACAGGAACCGCCCTGCTGACGGTGTTGAAGGAGTCTCCGCGTGGAATGACCGCTGCTGACGTGCGGCAGCGCGTGCGGACCGTCTACCGGGAGCGCTATGGCATGGAGTGGCTGGACCCGCTGGGTTTTCAGAACACCTTCGCGATGGCCGTGCCCGGCAGCCTGGCCCGGATGCAGGGTTGGCGCACGCTGAGCGATGCCGCCTCCAGCCAGTTCGCATTTCGCTTGGGTGTGGGCTACGAGTTTGAACAGCGGGAAGATGGCCTGCCCGGATTGCGGAAGGTGTACCCGTTCCAGTTGAACGGGGCTCCGCGATCAATGGATCTGGGTTTGCTCTACCGAGCGGTTGAGCAGGGACAGGTGGAGATGGTGGCGGGCAATTCTACCGATGGGGCCATCGCGCGGATGGGGCTGGTGGTGTTGGAGGACGACCGGGGCTACTTCCCACCCTATGAGGCGGCGGTGCTGCTGCGTGGGGATGTCAGCGAACGGCACCCGAGAGTGCGGGGCTGCCTGGAACAGCTCAGCGGTCGCCTGGATGAGGAAAGCATGCGTACGGCGAATGAGCAAGTGGAGTCCGGCCAACACAGCGCTGAAGACGTGGCCAAACGCGTGCTCGCTCAGCGATAGTAGGGCCACCCTTTCGTCACTACGCCCGTGCTGGGGGCACGATGCCGCACAACCCCGAATTCCTCGTCGGGGGAGTCCCCCACGTTCGTCGTCGACCGCGTCAAGCACCTCTCCAGTTGGAAGCGCCTGTCTTCCGGGCTCGTCGAGTCCAACTGTCCCGGGTGTGCTGAGTGGATCTGGCGCGTCAGGGGCCTTACCGGGGGGGAGGGGGAACGCAACGGGAACGACGCGTGGGGGTCGCGGGCAACAGCGATCCATCGTTGGCGCCATCGTCTGACAACGCCCGTGCATCCGCCCTTGGGGAACTCCATCGCCTGGGGGAGCTTGCGTGGAAGATTTACGAAACGAACTCGCCAAGCAGATGTGCCTGAAGGAGACGCCGGGTGCATACACTCGCGGAACCAGAGCGGCGGAAGCAGTCCGCGCGATTTGGCAGCCCGGCCCTTCCGCAGTAAGAAGCGATCGGGAGCAGAAGGGGGAATTGGGTTGCTGTAAACGACAAATCGGGGCTGCCCTACAGGTAGGACAGCCCCGGATTGGTGGTAGTTCGGTAAGGTCCCCTCGAAGAGGTGGAAGAGCCGATAGTTAGGCGGCGCGACGGCGGCGCAGCAGACCAAGGCCCAGGAGGGCAATGGCGCTCAGCGCCATGGTGCCGGGCTCAGGGATACCGGTGGTATCGACGAATGAGATGTCAACGTCATAGGCGTTGTTGCCGCTGACGATCATCTGGACGGACCTGATCTGGGAAAGATCGACAGGTCCACCAGCGAAATCACTGAACTGGAACAGGTAGTTGACAGGTCCGGTACTCACAGGAATTTCAGTGGAAGGGATCGCAAGCACCCGGGAAGCAGTATTGGTTCCATCAGAAATCTTCATCGTCATGTTGATGCCAAGGTCAGTGAAGAATACCTGAGCAAGGATGCCGACAGTAGCGCTGAAGTCAGCTAGGGGGCTGAGACCGGTTGAGTTTTGCCCGTCCCAAGTCACCGTAACGATGGAAGACATGCCAGAGCTATTGGCAATGCTCAGCAAACCCGCCGAAACGCCAACGCTGGCAGACACTGCACCGCCACTGAGCGGCGCCGCTTCGATCTTGATTTCGCGCCATCCCCCGAGAATGCCCGTGCCGTTGACCTCGTCCCAATCAGAGCCGCCAGAGATTGTCATGGTGTCCTGACCGGTGCTGAAGTCATCAATGAGCGTGGCCGACGCGGTGCCAGCCAAGCCGAAAAGGAGCATCGCGGCCATTGCTAGCCTCGCCGCGATACCACCAAAAATGCGTGAAGTGTTCATATTGTTTTGCTCCCCAAAAGCGTTCGCTCAAAGCTAGCCCTGTCCGCAGTCCACACCTAACCCTGAATGCCTTTGGCCGGGAAGGAATGGAAGGTTCGTTTCGAGATGCCTCAGCGAAACTAAGGCCTTCAAATCAGAACGGTACTAACTTCGAACTACACTGTCGATTATCCACAGGAATCATGAAGTATGCAAGGAAAGAATCGTAGACTTTCGCCAAGCAGAGCCTTAGATCGTCCAAGAAAGTCATGCAAATCAACGGTTTCGGCGAAGATTTCGCGGCTTTCCATCGGTTCGTACCGTCTAGTACTAGTGGTAGCGTCGAGCGAACGTTTCCCATGGCAGAAGACAAGAACTTATCAAAAACAATACGCATACGGCGAGATGCCGGGTGCTGTGCGTACCCGGAAGCGCTTTGCTTGGGATGCAAAACCGACGATCTGGTTGGGATACAGCAGCGGCTGCTCCGGTTCCGGATTCAGGTTGTGACGGGGTGTCCAGATGGGGTCCATGCGCCGCTATGGGAGTCAATCGTTGCTTGCTGGCGACACTCCACGCCGCAACGGCTGGGGAAGCAGGCGTTCTGGAGACTTAGCGTCGGGTAGCATTCCCCGCCCTGGACGGAAGCGGCTACACTGAAAGCGGTGTCCGATGTCGGCCTTGCCTGAGAGCCACGTTGACCGCGATGTCGTGTTCCATGCTCGGGGTCTAACGAAGATCTACGACATGGGTGAGGTACAGGTACACGCATTGCGCGGCATTGACCTGGACCTGTTCGGCGGCGAACTGGTGGTGATGCTGGGGGCCTCTGGTAGTGGGAAGTCAACGCTGCTGAACATCCTGGGCGGGCTGGATCGCGCCACGGCCGGAACCGTGGAGTATCACGGCAAGGACCTCACCCGGGCCGATGATCGAAACCTCACCGAATATCGCCGCCGCCACGTTGGCTTTGTTTTTCAGTTTTACAACCTCATCCCCAGCCTGACGGCGCTGGAGAATGTGTCCATCGTCACCGAGATCGCCGACAACCCCATGCGTCCCAGAGAGGCATTGGAAATTGTAGGGCTGGGTGACCGGGTGGATCACTTCCCATCGCAGCTTTCCGGGGGACAGCAGCAGCGGGTTGCCATCGCGCGGGCGATTGCCAAGCGACCGCAGGTATTGCTGTGCGATGAGCCCACCGGAGCCTTGGACTCCGCCACCGGTGTCGTGGTGCTGGAAGCTCTGGACAGGGTGAACCGCGAACTGGGCACCACC
>JALOKO010000371.1 GCA_025456495.1 Bryobacterales bacterium
GCGCCAGGCTCGTTGCCTTGGCTAGGTCTAGTTCCGCGCCAACCATCCGGGAAAGGTTCTGTGTCGCGGCTTGCCTCGTGATGCCCAGCGCCATCACGGCCTTGGTGGTGCTCTCCAGCTCGTAGGGTAGAGGCCCGCTGCCTTACCCGCGGCCGCCAACGCCATCGTGAACATTTCGGTGCGGGCCGCATACTTCGCGGAATCCATCACGAAGGATGCCGCGGCCTTGGCGCTGGCCAGGCCAGCCGCGAACGCTCCCACACTCCGGATAAGGCCTTTCAAGCTGAGATCCATCGACGCAAGGCCCTGCGATGCCTGCGTACCCGCACGGGTACCCGTCTTGCCGATGCCCTCCAGCCCTCGGTTTACGCCGTCAATGGCTTGGTTCGCCTGCCGGTTGGCGATGGCGATCTCCAGACGGAGTACGTTTGTCGGGCTTCCCATGGTTCCTCACTTCCCGCCGGCGTTCATGCCGACACTTCAACTACCGTGAACGTAATCTGGCCCGCTGCCCGCAATCGCAGCAGACTTTCTGCGTAGCTGTCTTCACTCATCCCCAGCGCCTTGGCGAAGGCCGCCGTTCCACCTACCCGTGGAGAATCCTCTTCCATGCCCTCGTGAATTGCCGCCCGCCAGGCATCCTCGATCTGGTTCAAAACGTCCAGGTCAATCTCGAAGAGCCCGGCGGCCGCTGGATCCTCGGGAATCGGCGCCCATAGAAGCGTGAGATTCGCCGCGGTTGGCATATCAGGCCGCCTCCGGGCCGGTTGTTTGCAGTCCCGCTGCTGCCCGCCGGGCCGCGAAGGATTCCGGGCTCTCATGGAGGATCTTCACGTTTCCACGCCTCTGCAGAATCTGTTCCATCCGTCGCTTGGACTCCGCCGCTTCCCGCTCTTCGCGTTCGCGCCGCATCCGTTCCGCGGCATCATGGTCGAACTCGATTAGCGGCCGCATCGAAGGTTGCGCTGCTGGCTGGTTTCGTTCCCGCTGCTCGGCTGCTCGCTTTGCCTGCTCATGGGCCGCGTCCACCGCTGCCACCACCGGGACCAATGTTTCCTCAATGCTGGCCAGTTCCGCCGGAGGAATCTTCCCCGCGATGTCTCGCCAGTATGCCGGATGATCTGCAACAACCTTATCGCCGCGATCCAACTCCACCAGACGAGTATGGTGGAGCCACATTCGCAACACGTCCGCGTTTGCAGTCACTGCCAGCCGATGCCCAAGCGCCAGCACCGCCAGGAACTGCTGCAGTGCTTCGTGGTAAACCGCCGCAAATTGCCTGTGAACCTGCTCCACGATTTGGTGTTTGGCTGCCCTGGCGCTGCCCTCGAATCCTGCCAACCGTTCCTCGGCCTCCGCAATCGCCCGGTTGAATCCACGCAGCCGCGCCTTGGCAAAGGCCAGCCGTTCCTCGCACTCCGCAACCTTGGCCCGCGCGCCTTCCAGGTTGCGCTTGTTGGCCGCCGTGGGTTCCATGGCCGCCGCCACCTCCGCTGCATCCCGCGCCTGCTGGAGTGCCTCCAGTTCAGCCTCCACGGCTGCCGCGTTTTCCTGCGTAGCGCGCATCGCTACCCGTTTGGTTTCCAATTCCAAAACTACCGCCTCAATCGGCTGCAGCCCGTCAATAATCGCCTGTAATCCCTCGAATACCATCTGTCTCCCTCCCTTGTTTTCCCGGAGGCGCAGCCCCCGTCAGTTCCGTTCAGTGACCAGCCACTGACCACATACTGACCACATACTTTTTAGCCCTGTCGCTAGCGCAGTGCTGGGATGAGGGACCCCGCGAAGAAAAACCTCTGGGAAGGACCCGTGAACGTTTCCGGCACCCGCCCCGGCCTTCCGGGGCCCTGCCCTGCCCTGCCGCGCCCGCCTCATGCGTCCGGCTCCGCGTCACTTTCCATCAGCGCGCGCATGAACCGCGGGAAGTCCTGCTTCGGCGCCGTCTCCGAAGCAACCCGCAGAATCCCCGCTGCTACCGTCTCATCCGTGCCTTGACGCACCAGCTCGATTGCCAAATCGGTCTGGCCCTCAGAGTGTGGCCCTGTGAGAATCGCCATGGCCCGCGCCCGCTCCACCGTAATGGCCCGCGCGACTCGCTCCTCCACCGCCGCCAGAAACGGATTCTCCGCTGCTGGCTGCATCACAGGGTTCTGGCTCCCAGTGCTTTCCCCTCTCCCATGGTTTTGTGTGCTCATGCGCTGCTCCCTGCTCCCCTCGCCGTTAGTAGGCCAGTGCTTTGCTTAGGTGGATGCCTTTGTCCCGGAGGCCTTCCCGGATGGAGTCGGCAGAGTGTCCCGCTCCAATCGTCAGGGCGTTTTCGTTGAAGTCGCCACGGATGTAAACCATGGCTTCTTTGTCGCCAGCGGACGCATCGCAGTTTTCGAGCGCAATCGCGTCTGGGATCTGGCTCCCGTCCAGGGGATCTGGAGCCGCCAGGGACAACCGGTACTTACCACCGGTCGTGATCTTGCCCAGCACAGCGCCGCGCACGATGTTCTGTCCGCTCACGATGGTTACCTTGCGCGTTTCCAGCAAGGAAGAGTTCCCGGCAATCAGCTTGTCCGGGCTGTAGGAGTTCGTTTCTCGGCTTGTCAACATGTCAATAAGCTCCCTTCAGCACTTCCTCTATGAAGTGCAGCGTCTTGGTTTCGTCCTCGTTACTCAGGGGCGTTTGGGAATCCCCGTCCGCCGCTTCTTCAACCTCAGCGGCCATGATCTCCGCCATACTCCGGCGCTTCGGCTTCTGCCCTGGCGCAAACCGCGCCCGCATCTGCTGAAACTCCTGTTCCTCGGCTTCCGCCCCATCCTTGCCCCGCATCGTGCGGTTAATGAATGCCAGCGTTTCTGCTTCCAGTTGCGCTTCCGTTTTCACGGGCGCCGCTGTCCGGTTGCCGCTGGTGCTCACGGATGCCGCTGCACCTGGCGCTGTTGCGCTGGCGCGCTTGGGCTTCCGGCCCTGCTGCAGCTCCGCAATCACCCCTTCCAGCGTGCCGATGCGATCCACCATGCCCGCCTCTACCGCCTTGGCTCCCAGCAGTAGGCCACCCTTGCCGAACCGCTCCAGGACGTGCTGCTCACTCACGCCGCGATATCCGGCAATGCTGCGCACGAAGATTCCCGCCAGCTCGTTCGCCAGTTCCTGCAGCCCGGCCTGGCCCGCCGGCGTCTCCGCATCCAGCCGCTTCCGCGGGCTCTGGCTGCTGACGATCTCCACCACCGCGCTTTGCGGATCCTTCCGCCGCGCTGTCAGCACCACCCCAACGCTGCCCAGCATCGCGGTTTCGTCCGCGACAATCTCATCCGCCGCAGAAGCCAGCCAGTAGGCCCCGCTGGCAGCCATCCCGCCCACATAGGCCAGCACGGGCTTGCTTCCACGCGCCGCCGCGATCAGCTTCGCCAGCTCGTTCATGCCCGTCAGTTCACCGCCTGGCGAGTCGATCTCCAGCACCACCGACCGCACCGCGGCACTCTCCATCGCGGACGTGAAGGCCCGCGCCGTTTCCTCCGTGGTGGTGAGCCCCAGCGCATCGGTGAACGCGTCGGCATACCGGAAGATCGGTCCCACCACCGGCACCACCGCCACGCTTCCGCGCATCGTCACACCTGCCGCGCCCGGCAACGTCCGGCCCAGCTTCGCCGCCAGCGCCTCCGGTCCCGCACCCTGACGCCGCGCCGTCGCCAGCAGGCTTTCCAGCGCCTCCGGCTGCATGGCCCACGCCGGGCCCATCATGGCCTGAACCACTAACCCGTCAGTCATCCTGCAATACCTCCTCAGGTTCGCGCTCGTAGTAGCATTCGGCTGGCGTGGGTGGTGGTGCTGGCGTTGCGCCGCGCTGCAGCTCATCGAACCGCGCCACGCGGCTATTCCAGGCCAGGCTGCACTCGCCTACCGGCCCTGTGCGCTGCTTGCGGACGTAGATCTTCACCAGGTGATCCGCTCCGCGATCCGTGGGCAGCCTCAGGTGGTGGAGCATCAGCACGTTGTCGGCGTCTTGCTCGATGCTGCCCGACTCTCGTAAGTCGAAGAGTTCCGGCGCCCGCTTCTCTTTTTCGTTGGCTCGCGTCAGTTGGCACAGCGCCAGGACGTGTACCTCACGTTCCCGGGCCAGCAGCTTCAGATCCCGGGTGATCTGGCCCAGCTCCAGGTACCGTTCCCGCACCTTGCTGCCGCCGGCACTCATCAGTTGGAGGTAGTCCACCACCACCAGTTGCACCGGCTCGGTAGACTCGATCACCGCGCGTCGGATGCCCGCTACCGTGGCGGTGCGCAAGTCGTCGAATAGCACCGGCATGGCCGCCAGTTCCGTCAGCGCCGCCGCCACCTGGCGCTGCTCGTCCCGGCTGCAGTACCCCCGCACCAGCTTCTGGCTGTTGACGTGTGCCAGCAGGCAGCCCAGCCGCAGCACCAGCTCAGAGGCAGACATCTCCAGGCTGAACATCATCGTCCGCCTGCCCAGGCTTGCCGCGTGGTGCGAAATCTGCAGCGCCGCGGTTGTCTTTCCATCGCCAGGCCGCGCCGCCAGGATGGTCAGCTTCCCCGGCGCCAGGCCTTCGAAGACATCACAGAGCGCTTGCCAGGGCATCGGCGTAGCGGCCCGGAACTGGCTGGGGTTCAGGAT
>JALOKO010000372.1 GCA_025456495.1 Bryobacterales bacterium
GACGCATTGCTCGACCGCCTGATCGCGAGCCTGGATGCGCTCATCCTGGAACTCGTAAACGCGTGGCCGCAGCAGGACGCTGATCCGGAACTGCCCATCAGCATGGGGCTCCAACGCTGCAGGTACCCGGAAAAGCAGCGCGGACAATGCGCATACTTTACATCAGATACGGGCCATAAACGTTTCAATTCACGTTGGTTACAGCGCACGCAGCGAAAGCGCACAAGGCCGAACAGACTCCGCAGGTCGTCCATCAAGCCAAGCGACGTCGGCACCAGGGAGTTGTGGCCACAGCGGGCACAGCGCATGGTATTACTGTAACGCAGGTAAACTGGAAACTAGACTGATTTTTCAATCCGATTTGAAAGAAGCGCTAACATTCCGTCCGCCTTCTGTTCCCGGTGCGGGACAACGCCTGCAGGAGGGGTCCTCTCAGGAGGGCTGCACTGCCGAGCCAGGGGAGAGCTACATTCTGGGCATTGAGACCTCCTGCGACGAAACGGCGGCTGCCGTGGTGGGCAGCAGCGGGAGCATTCGATCGCAGGTGGTGGCCTCGCAACTGGACGTGCATCAGCGCTACGGCGGAGTGGTGCCGGAGCTGGCATCGCGGGAGCACCTGCGCGCGATTGTGCCGGTGGTGCGGGCGGCGATGAGCGAAGCCGACCTGCGCTACCAGGAATTGGCGGCGGTGGCGGTGACGGCAGGTCCCGGCCTGATGGGGGCGCTGCTGGTGGGGCTGACCTACGCCAAGGGGATCGCCTTGGCGACGGGCGTCCCCTTGCTGGGTGTGAACCACCTGGAGGGACACATCCAGGCCGTGCTGCTGGAGGCGCGCCAGCAAAGCAAACAGATTGACTTCCCTGCCCTGGCGCTGATTGTCAGTGGGGGGCACACCCACCTCTTCTACGCCGATGAAGCGGGGAGCTATCGGATGCTCGGGCGCACACGGGACGACGCCATCGGGGAGGCCTACGACAAAGTGGCGGTGAACCTGGGCTATCCCTATCCCGGTGGGCCGGTGCTGGATGCGATTGCCGCGCAGGGACGACCGCGCGATGGCGTGTTCGCGGTGCCATCCATGAAGGGAAATCCGTTGGACTTCAGCTTCAGCGGTTTCAAGACGGCGGCGCGCCGATGGAGGGAGTCGCAGCCGGGCTTGGAGGATGAGATTGGCGCGCGGCGGGCGCTGGCGCTATCCCATCCCGGAGCGTCGCTGGAGGAGTGGCTGGCGCTGACCCCGCCGGCAACGCGCGACATCATTGCCACTTTCCAGAGCACGGCCCTCACGCACGTGGAGGCGAACTGTCGGCTGGCGCTGCGCGAGACAGACGCACGCAGCGTCATCGTGTCGGGGGGCGTGGCCAGCAATCGCGAGTTGCGGGCGCGACTGAGGGCGCCCGGTTTTCCAGCGCCCTGCTATTTTCCAACACCGTCGCTGTCGACAGACAACGCCGTGATGATTGCCTGTGCAGGCTTCGCGCGCCTGGCCCGCGGCGAGAGCGACCCCATGGACCTGAGCCCCGAGGCAAACTTACGGTTGGATTTTCCCAGGGAATCCCTGGCATGACCTGCGGCATCAGAACCAGTGGCTGCCCCCGTGGACCCACCCACCGGCTAATTCAGCCCTGCCCTGGAAGACCCAGTTCCTGGAAGACCCAGTTCCTGGAAGGTCGGCCAAAGCCCTAGAATAAGACAGTCACAGCATCATGCCCATCACGCCCAACTCCGCCCCCAACCCGACACAGAAGATCCCTGGAATCGCACGCATTCTGGCCGTGGGTTCCGGTAAAGGAGGGGTGGGCAAGACCACCGTAGCGGCGAATGTCGCACTCGCGCTGGTGGCGCTGGGCCATCGGGTAGGATTGATGGACGCCGACGTCTACGGGCCCAACATCCCATTGATGATGGGAATCAGCGATCGCCCGACCGCGGTGGGTGATCGCATCCAGCCGCTGGAGCAGTACAACCTGAAGCTGATGTCGATGGGCTTTGTCAGCCCGGGCGATAAGCCGCTGGTGTGGCGCGGACCCATGCTGCACGGTGTCATTCAGCAGTTCCTGCGCCAAGTGGAATGGGGCGAGTTGGATTACCTGGTGATTGATCTTCCGCCGGGTACGGGCGACGTGCAACTTACTCTGATGCAAACAGCCCCCATCACGGGCGCGGTAGTGGTGACGACTCCATCGGATGTGTCTCTGGAAGACGCCCGCAAGGCCGTGAACATGTTCCGGCAGGTGAACGTGCCTTTGTTCGGGCTGGTGGAGAACATGAGCTACCTGGTGGTGCCGGGGACTGAACAGCGGATCGACGTGTTCGGGACCGGCGGAGGCAAACGCACCGCAGAAGCGATGCAGGTGCCGTTTCTGGGCGAAGTGCCGCTGGACCCTGAGATCCGCAAGGGCGGTGACTCGGGCAGGCCGGTGGGCATCTATGGCGATGCGGATCCGCGTGCGGCCGCCTTCATGAGCATCGCCCGCCAAGTGACGGCTGCCGCGAACGCCCAAGGGGAACGCCAAGGCCCAAGCTTCGACATTGGCGAGTAGCGACACTCGGATTGGCGACTAGAGACACGGGCAGTGCCGACTAGCGATACTGGGGCGCACCCGCGCAAAGGCGGGCAGCTCTGACACACAGGCATACCCGGGCGACTGAGAGGCCTTCGGGCTGATCCCGTTGGCGTCTACAAGACTTCTGATCGAACGGAACCCACGATGACCACGGAGCGGTTGTATCACGACGACGCCCTGTTGCAGGAATTCCAGGCGACAGTGGTTGGGCTGGATGCCGATGGCGCGGTGCTGTTGGATCGGACGGCCTTCTATCCGGAATCCGGTGGTCAGGATTGCGATACCGGGACGCTTAGCAGCTTGACGGCGGCGGGCGAACCCCCAACGGTGCGGGCATGGACCGTGCGCGCGGTAGAGGATCGCGCTGGCGCGATTGCGCACCTTCTGGAGGATACCCAACCGGAGCCGCCACAGCCGGGGCAAACGCTGCGAGGACGCATCGACTGGATGCGCCGGCTTTCGTTGATGCAGCACCACTCGGGCCAACATCTGCTGTCGGCGGTGGCCTTGCAACACCACGGCTGGGAGACGGTGAGCGTACATTTGGGCGTCCACAATGCCACGGTGGAGTTTGCCATTTCGTCCGCCGAGGCAGCCGCGCTGGCAGACCTGGAACGGCGCGCGAACCTGGAGATTGCGGCGGCCCTTCCGATAACCGCAACCTTCTACCCGCCTGGCGAAGCGCCTGTGCTGCGCAAGACGGTCCAGCGTGAGGGACCCCTGCGCGTGGTAAGCATCGAAGGGCTGGACCGAAGCGCCTGCGGAGGCACCCATGTGCCCAATACTGCCCAGATTGGATGCCTGCTGCTGGGCGCCACGGAGCGCATCCGCAAGAACCTGCGGGTGGAGTTTGTGTGCGGCCTGCGGGCCGTGGAGCGCGCCGCCGGGCAGCGCGACCTGTTGGCGCAAGTGACAACGGCCATGCAGTGCGCCGCCCACCAGGCCCCAGCCATGCTGGCGCGACAACGCGAGGAACTCATCCGCTTGGGAAAGCGGGAAGCGGTGCTGGCGCGCGAACTGGCTACCTGGCGCGGGCGGCAGGCACGGGCGGAACTCGCCCTGGATGCAAACGGGAATTGCGTGGCCGTGCAATGGACGGCGGCAAACCCTGGGGAAGTCGAACGCGCCTTCGCCCTCGCCTTTTGCGAAATGCCCGGCAGCATCCTGCTGGCGGCGAATCGGGAAAGCGGATCCTTCCTGCTGGCCACGCACCCCGAAAGCGGTTTCCATGCCCAGGAATGGCTGCGCTTGGCAGGGGCTGCGCTGGGCGCCAAGGGCGGCGGATCGGCCGCGATGGTGAACGGACGGCTGCCGTCGCCGGAGGCTCTGGACGCCCTCGCCGCCACCCTGCCGGGGGGAAACCCTCGCGTGCTTGGCGAAGTGGCCTGACGATTCCCGGTGTCGCCTTCTGGCGTATCGTTCGGGTGTCGCCGTGACGTTCCAGTCTGACTCCTGTTTACGATCCCGGAGCGAACACGGGGGCCAAGCTGACCAGCGTAAGTCCGCAGAGGAACAGCAGGAACATAATGGCCAGCAGGTAGTTGGCCTTGGGGCTGCCGTCCGCGAATTCCTTCCACACAAAGACGCCCCAAAGGGCGGAGATCATGGTGGCTCCCTGTCCCAGGGCATAGCTGATGGCGGGGCCCACCTGCACCTCAGTAGGCGCGCTGGCCGCCACGAAGTTGCTCACTCCGCCAATGGCCCAGATCACCCCACCCAGCACGCCCCAGAAGTGATACGCCTTGGGCGCGCGGAAGTACTTCTTCGGCCCGATGGGTTCCCCTTCGATGGGGAGGTTCATGAAGTAGATGTTGAATACGAAGGTGGATCCAAATACACCCAACCCGAAGAAGAAGGCCACTGCATAGGGACCCACGCCACCGGCTTTGGACATTTCCACAATCGGGTAAAAGAAGCCCATCAAGATGCCCGCCACGGCGCTGACCAGGATCCCCTTCCAGCCCGTCTTGACGCGGGTGGACTTGGCCTGTCCTTCGGAAATCTGTTGGATGGAACGAATGCGCGCCAGTTCCTGATAGGCCAGCGAACAC
>JALOKO010000023.1 GCA_025456495.1 Bryobacterales bacterium
CTTTGACGTGGCGCGCTACCTTTTGTTTTGGGGAATCCCGACGAACATCGGGCAGGTGACCAGCATCCGCACGCTGGAACGGCAGATTCGCCGGATGAAGGCCTCCCGGTATGCGGAACTGCGGGAAGTGGGGGAGGAGGCGGCGGCCGCCTGCGCCTCCATGGAGGTGTGTACGTTGGAGCCCGGCACGGCCGTTGAGCCGGTCGCGCCCACGCTGGCCAAGTATGTGGATGCCGACGCCTTTGAGCCCGCCATGCGCGGCGCGCTGGCCGCATGGGCGGCCGCCAACCTATCCAGTGCGTCGCCCGTGGAAGCTAAGGGGCCGGTGGATCTGGTGAAGCCCGCTCAGGCACTGGCGGATATCGTGGCCACTCTGCTCTATCCCGAGTGCGACTTGCCGTTCCGCAGCCTGTATGCCATGGCGGAGCGTTGGCCCGAGGCCCGGCAGCGCGAAGTGGTGGAGGCGGCTTTGGGTCAGCGGGGGAGGCACGATGATTTGCCCCGCGCCTTTCGGAACACACCCTATGCCTTCGACATCGTGATGGATATTGGCGCCTACCGCGACCTGCACCGGCACCGTCGTTGCCAGCAGTTTCGCCAGGCCTACACCGCCAACCTGGGCTATGAAACGCCGGACCTGATTGCGGAAGCCGGGCTGACTGAGGTCTATTGTGGGGCCGTGGAAGCCGCCATCCAGGCACTACGGGCGCTTCCGGAACCAGCAGGCGAATACCTGCTGCCGTTTGCCTGCCGCGCGCGCTTCCTGTTCCGAATGGATTTCGCTGAGGCGGAATACATTGCCAAGCTCCGCAGTGGCGTCAAGGGACACTTCAGTTACCGCCGCATTGCATGGGAGATGCGTGAACAAATGCGCGTCCTGGAACCAGCGCTTGGTGCATGGATGGATGCGACTGACCCGTCCATTGAGGATCCTCTGACGCGATGAGAACTCGCTGGCGTGTCGGGACCAGCGGGAATTTCGTCTCGCCGTGGGACGACCTCTGCTTGGGAGACGAAGTGTTCTTGGCGGGCCAGATGCCGTTGGCAGGCCAGATGCCGTTGGCGGGCCAGACGCCCTTGGAGCGTGACCCGCGTTTCGTTCCGGTGCGCTCCCGTCAGGGCGCAACCGTGGCTCTTGCGCCCAAGGGTCTTTCCCCGGCGCCCCGATCCCTCAGGGCACAGCCTATTGCTATTGTCGACGGATTTCGCCACGGTCCATCGTGGCGGCAACAATGTACATCCCGGGATCCTTCGGGTCCCGCGACACTTCGCGCACCGAACGCACCACACGGCCCTGGCCCCGCATGCGCACGGTGCCGTTTTCAGCAAGTTTCTCGGGGAAGTCCACGAAGAACTCGATGGGCGTACCTGGCTCAAGCGGTTCCTTCAGCGCAAACAGGACGCCGCCCCGGCTGATATTCTTGGTGATTGCCTCCCAGGATGAGCCCTGCCGTCCGTAGCGGGTCACCTTGAGATTCAATTGCATCTGGTACCGGCGAAAGCGACGTCGCTCCTGGCCGGTTGATTTTTGATTTCCATCCATCATTGCTGGACCCCTGGGTCTGTCCTTGAATGATCTACTGCGAATGACGTTCCCAACAAAGGGGGCATCCTATCATGAAGTGCAGCCGTCACAGTGACTGTGAGCCAGTACCGGAGGTGAAGACTTGCGCTTCACCAAGCGACGCCGGCAGATTCGGCCGCACCCGGATGGTGCACCGATGATTCGTCTTTTCGATTCTGAGAATAACAGGTTTCTTTCCGATTTCGACGCTTTTACGCCAGGGTTTTGTTTTAGTACTTAAGAGGGAAATGGGGTCAATTCGTCACATTTTACGGATGTTGCTCGGGATCGGCCTGCTGATCGTGGGCATCGTGGGCCTGATTGTTCCCATTATGCCGGGTTGGATCTTCGTGATTCCAGGCTTGTTGATTCTGGGCGATTACTTTCCGCCCATTCAACGCCTGGTCCACTGGGTGAAGGGCCGCTTCCATGAGGCCAATCAACAGTTCCGCAAGCAGAGCGAGGGAGCGCCAACCAACGGGCCGGATGCGGAGGGAGACCCGCCCAGCGCTGACGGTGCGCGACAGGGCGAGCAGCAGGCTGAAGAGCAAGGCGAGGCGCACGACGATGACAAAGCGGTTGCGGGTCGTCCCAAGGACTGGCAACAATAGAGCACCAGCAATCATGGAGCACCAGGAAGAAAAGAAATCATGCGGATCCTAGGAATTCTGTTCAGTATTCTTTGTTTGTCTCTGTCCAGTTTTGGGCAGGCGAATGGCTCAGCGCAGGCTGGCGGCTCAGGCCAACCGGTGCGGTTTGGCATTATCGGCACCGACACCTCGCATGCGACGGCTTTTTCCAACATTTTTCACGATGCCTCGCGGGCGGATCATGTCCCCGGCGGGCGGGTGGTGGCAGCGTTCAAGGGTGGCTCCCCCGACATCCCATCCAGCGCCGAGCGCGTGGAGGGCTATGCCAAGGAACTGGTGGACAAGCACGGCGTGAAGATCGTGGAGCGGATCCAGGACCTGTGCCCGCTGGTGGATGCATTGTTGCTGGAGAGTGTGGACGGCCGCCCACACCTTCCGCAATTGCGGGAGGCGGTTACCTGCAAGAAGCCGGTGTTCATCGACAAGCCCTTTGCCGCCAGTTGGAAAGACGCCGTTGAGATGCAGCGGATCGCCCGTGAAGCTGGGGTTCCCTGGTTCAGCACCTCATCCCTGCGCTACGCGGAGTTCGTCACGGCAATGGCGGGCAAGGCGGCGCGCGGGGCGATTGCCTGGGGACCGGGTCCGCTGGAGGAGCATCATGAACTGGACCTGGGATGGTATGCCGTCCACCCCATTGAAGTGCTGTTCACCATCATGGGAACCGGCTGCGAGAAGGTGAGCCGGATCTCTGGCGAGCACGGCGAAGTGATCACCGGATATTGGAAGGACGGCCGGGTGGGCATCGTACGGACGCTGCTGCCGTCGGGCGGCTACGGGGCGGTAGCCTTCGGCGAGAAGGACGTGATGCAGAGTCCGGAAAACCCTCCTTTCAGCTACTCGCCCA
Source organism: Bryobacterales bacterium (assembly GCA_025456495.1). Classification (GTDB taxonomy): domain Bacteria; phylum Acidobacteriota; class Terriglobia; order Bryobacterales; family Bryobacteraceae; genus JACTMJ01. Next base: position 3,059 of record JALOKO010000023.1, read on the forward strand.
TGTTGAAGGCGGTGCTGGAACTGGCGCGCACCGGCAAGCCGCAGGTTCCGAACGATACCACCATGGAGATCTTTGCCTTCATGGAGGCCGCCAACCAAAGCCGGAAGGCCAACGGTGCGCTGCAGCCGCTGCCCCGCTGGTAAGCCGCCAGCGGAAACCCAGGCTGCGCCCGGCGCCCGGACCCACTATGCCCACTGATACCGCCGCGTCAATGTACCGGTTCTTCGGCCCCAGCGGTTTTCTGTCGCAGTGGCATCCGCAGTTTGAGCACCGGCCCGATCAACTGCGGATGGCCAAGGCCGTGGAGGCGGCCATCCGTGAGCGGCGACACCTGCTGGTGGAAGCCGGCACAGGAACCGGCAAGACTCTGGCCTACCTGGTGCCGGCTCTACTTTCGGGCAAACGCGTGGTGATCTCCACGGGCACCAAAAACCTGCAGGAACAGCTCTTCTACAAAGACCTGCCCTTGTTGCGCGAAAGCTGGCCGCAACCACTGCGTGTCTCGGTGATGAAGGGCCGCAACAACTACCTCTGCCGCAGCAAGCTGCACGGGGCATCGGAATTGGCAATTCTGGATGGCCTTGAGGAAGTGCGCGAGTTTGAGCAGATCCAGCAATGGGAGTCCACCACCCAGACGGGGGATCGCGCGGAGGTGCAGGGCCTTGCCGAGGACAGCCGGGTTTGGCCGAAGCTGGACGCGCGGGCTGACCGTTGCACGGGCCAGCGTTGCTCCCACTTCGAGGGCTGCTTCCTCACCAACATGCACCGGTTGGCGCGCGAAAGCGATGTGATCATCGTGAACCACCACCTGTTGTTCGCTGACCTCGCAGTGAAGGACACAGACTTCGGGGCGATTATCCCGGACTACTCCGTGCTGGTGCTGGACGAGGCGCACGAAGTGGAGGATGTCGCGGGCCAGTATTTCGGTCTCAGCGTCAGCAATCTGCAGGTGCAGGAACTGGCGCGTGATACGCGGATGCTGCTGCGCATGCTGCGCCGCAAAGACCCGCAGACTGACCAGGCGCTGCATCTGCTGGACGATGCCAGCGGAGCCTTCTTTCAGAAGTTCTCCGGCCCCGATGGGCGCGTGGGCGGGACCGTGTTGCCCTCCCTGCGCGAAGGCGCCGCGGCCGCCTACGCTGACCTGCTGCTGGCTTTGTCGTTGGTGGGAAGTGGATTGCAGACGCGGGCTGATGGCGTGGCGGATTTCGCCCCGTTGTTCCGGCGGGCGCAGACACTGCACGAAACGCTGCGTACATGGATGGAAGATCCTGGGGCGGACCAGGTGCACTGGGTGGAGCGGCGCGGCCGCGGCGTGACCCTGCAAAGCTGCCCGGTGGATGTCAGCGCTCTTCTGCGCGAAAAGCTCTTCGGCGCCGTGGAGACCGTCATCATGACCTCAGCCACACTGGCCGTTGGCGATTCCTTCGATTTCATCCAGAACCGGCTGGGCGTGGATGCTCCCGTGACACTGCGGGTGGATGGCCACTTCGATTACCCGCGTCAGGCCATTCTCTATACGCCCACCGGATTGCCTGATCCGCGAAGCCCGCAGTATGCTGAGGTGGCCATGGAGCTGCTGGAGGAGCTGCTGGCGTACACGCAGGGACGGGCCTTCCTGCTGTTCACCAGCCATCAGCAGATGCGAGCCTTCCACGCGGGATTGCGACAGCGATTGCCCTACCCCACCTTGCTGCAGGGTTCCGCGCCGAAGCATCAACTGCTGACGGAGTTTAAGGAAACGCCCCATGCGGTGCTGTTTGCCACGTCGGCCTTCTGGCAAGGCGTGGACGTGCCCGGTGACCAGCTTTCCTGCGTGGTGGTGGACAAGCTCCCCTTCGCCGCGCCAAACGACCCGGTGGTGAGCGCCCGCGTGCAACGGATCAACAGCGGCGGTGGAGACGCGTTTCGGGAATACCAGGTGCCACAAGCGGCCATCGCCCTGAAGCAGGGTTTCGGACGCCTGATTCGCAGCAGCAAGGATCGCGGGGTGCTGGCGATTCTGGACCGCCGCATCCGCACGATGTCCTACGGTAGAACCTTCCTGGAAAGCCTCCCGCCGTATAGCCAAACGACTCACCTGCAGGATGTGGCGGAGTTTCTGCGCGGTTAGCGGCCGTGGGCAAGGCGGAAGGCCAGGCGCTCAGGTAAGCCTGCGTCCAGGATTTTGCGCTGGGTGACTTCCACCTCGTAGGCCACCCGGTGCATGTGGAAGAGGCGATTTGCGGAATCGTACACCGCATAGGCGGCGCGCGGGTCCTGGTCTCGCGGTTGGCCCACGCTTCCAGGGTTCAGGATGTAGTAGGCCTGCTCCTCCACCTCGACGGTTTCCGAATCCGATTCATCCGGCCGGGGCAGCACGCTCACCACGCCGCGTAGCATGCGGAATCCCCCCTGCACGTGGGTGTGGCCAAAGAAGATGACGCCGGAATCCAGGCGTCCGGCAAGGATCTCCACGTCGCCCGGCGTGATGAGGTACTCGTCTTCATCCAGTGGCGAGCCGTGGCAAATCTGAAAGCCATTCAGCATGCGCGGCCCGCGCGGTAGTTCGCGCAGATAGTCCACTGAGGTGGGGGAAAGCTGGTTCAGCGTCCAGTACGTGGCATCCCGGGCGGCGGAGTTGAACCACTCCAGATTCTCGCCCAACGCGACAGCCTTATCGTGGTTGCCGCGAATCACGGTCTGCGCGATTTCCTGGATCCGGCCCACTACGGCCTCAGGGTCAGCGCCATAGCCGACGACATCGCCCAGGCAAGCCGCGGCGTCCAGGTGCGGATAGCGGGCCTCGGCATCGCGCACGACGGCCTCGAACGCTTCCAGGTTGGCGTGGAGGTCGCTGAGGAGGAGATACAGCATGGGAATGACGCGACCTATCGAAGAGACCAGGGCACGGAGGCGGGGTCGACGAGCGCCCGAATTTCGAGAGCCGGAATCACGAGAGCCGGAATCACGAGTGTCAGATTGGCAAGCGGCCTTGCCATCGGAATGGCCTGAATGTGCTCCATCTTTCATTGTACGCGCGGTTTGCGTGAAGGATGGCACGGGATCTGGGGGCATTCCGCCTTCGCGGTACTTCCCCCGGATGGCGAAAAGTACTAGGCCGCATCCTCTGGTGAAGACCCGATGTCCTTCCCGCCAGACCGCTACAGCAAAGGACCCAACGCGGCCCGCGTTAGCCAGTCCGCTTTACCCGGCCCCTGTTGGCCGACCCCTGTTACAAACCGTTGCGATGGGTCGTTCAACGGTACAATCGAAGCTTATGTCTCTATTGGTTGTTGGATCTGTTGCCTACGACGGCCTGGAAACGCCTCATGGCAAAGTGGACCGCATTTTGGGCGGTGCGGCCACCTACATCGCGCTGGCGGCCAGCCATTTCACCCAGCCCCGGATTGTGGCGGTGGTGGGCGACGACTTTGCCCCTGAGGACGAGGCGTTGCTGGTGCGGCGCGGCGTTGACCTCACAGGCTTGGAGCGTGTGCCCGGTAAGTGCTTCTTCTGGCAGGGAGTCTATGCGGCGGACATGAACTCGCGCACCACGCTGCGCACTGACCTGAACGTCTTTGCCGGCTTCGACCCCAAGGTACCCGACACCTATCGCGATTCCGCCTTCGTGCTGCTGGGCAACATCCAGCCGGCGCTGCAGGCCAGCGTACGCGCGCAGGTTGCCTCGCCGCGCTTCGTCGGCGGTGACACGATGAATTTCTGGATCAACGACTTCCGTGAGGAACTGCTGAAGACCATCGCGGAGTGGGATCTGCTAATGATCAACGACAGCGAATCGGTGGAGCTTTCCGGCGAAACCAACCTACGCAAGGCGGCGGCTCGCATCCACGAGATGGGTCCGCGCTGGGTGGTGATCAAGCGTGGGGAGTATGGCGCGGTGCTGTTCGAAAAAGGGACGGGGCACTTTGCCGCGCCCGGTTACCTGTTAGACCAGGTGAAGGATCCCACGGGCGCTGGCGATTGCTTCGCAGGGGGCTTTTTCGGCTATCTGGCGGAGGCGCAGGCGCGCAGTGGCGATGCCCCGCTCAGCGGCGAGAGCCTGCGGCGGGCCGTGATCTATGGCTCAGTGCTGGGGAGTTTCTGCTGCGAAGAGTTCGGCCCGCGACGCTTCGAGACGCTCACTCGCCAGGAAATTGACGCACGCTATGAGGAGTTTGTCGCGTTCACGCGATTCGCGTAGCGGCTATGGATTCCGTATCCCGTGAAGTGAGCAGCGATCCCGCGCCGGGCGCGCCGACAGCATTGGTGAGGTCCACTCCGGGTGGCGGCCACCGTTGGGTGGCGCTGCTGCTGGTGGGCTTGCTATTGGCCCTGCTGGCGGCTGCCGCTACCTGGTGGGCGCACCTGCAAGGCTATACGCTGTACTACGGCGACGCCCAGGCCCACGTCAACATTGCGCGGCGGGTGCTGGACTCGCAAACCCCAGAGGCCCGACAGATCGGCACGGTGTGGCTGCCCTTACCCCATCTCTTGACGATGGTATTGGTGGGCGATGACGAACTGTGGGCCAGCGGATTGGCGGGGGCCATTCCCGCCAGCATCTGCTTCTGGATGGGGGGCATGCTGTTTTTGCTGGGCTGCCGCGACCTGCTGGGGTCTACCTGGGCCGCGCTGGCTGCGTTGGCCCTGCTGGCCTTGAATCCAAACCTGCTCTATCTGCAGGCGACCCCCATGACTGAGCCCGTCTTCCTGATGGCGCTGGCGGGCATCTTCTTTGGCTGCGTCCGTTTCGTGGGCAACGCTCACCCGGGCTGGGCGCTGTGGGTGGCCCTGTTTGCGCTTGCGGCCAGCATGACGCGCTACGACGGCTGGGTACTGCTGCCCTTGCTGGCGGCCTTTCTGTTCTGGAAAGGTGGGCAACGACGCTGGGCAAACGCCTTCCTGTTTTGCATCGTGGCCGGGGCGGGTCCCTTGTGGTGGCTGGCGCACAACTGGTGGTATTGGGGCGATGCGCTGGAATTCTATCGCGGCCCTTACTCGGCCAAGGCGATCTACCAGCGGCAGTTGGCGGCCGGGATGGAGGCCTATCCGGGGGACGGCAGCTATTGGGAATCAGGGCGCTATTACCTCACCGCGGCGGGCTGGGTGGCGGGCTGGCCCCTGTTTGTGGTGGGTAGCCTGGGGCTTCTGTGGATGCTGCGAAGCGGTCCGCGTTGGGCTGCCTTGCTGATGGGCTTTCCTGCCCTGTTCTACATCCAGAGCATGCAAAACGCCGGCACGCCCATCTTTGTGCCGAATCTGTGGCCTTTTGCTTACTACAACACGCGATACGGGATGGCGTTGCTGCCTGCCCTGTGCCTGGGCGCCGCGGTGCTGGTAAAGGCAACCCACCCACGATTCCGGCCGCTGGCAGTGGCTTTGTTGTTGGCGGCCGGTTCCTTGCCCTGGCTGCTACAGCCGGGTGTCGACCGCTGGATTGTGTGGAAGGAAGGCGCGGTCAACAGCCAGCAACGCCGCCAATGGCTGGGCGAGGCGGCCAGCTACCTGCAGCGCTTGCATCGTCCGGGAGAGGAGATTCTGTTGAGTTTCGGCGATCCCACTGGGGTGTTGCAACTGGCGCGGATCCCGTTGCGGGAAAGCCTGCACGAGGGCAATCATCCACGCTTCCGCTCCACGGTGCAGAAACCGGAATACTTCCTGTGGAGCGAATGGGCTGTCTGCCAGGCGGGCGACGATGTGTCCCGGGCAATGCACCGCGCGGTCAGCAAGGGCTTGCACTATGCCAAGGTGCGCGAAATCCGCGCCGGGAACGCCGCGCCGTTGGAGATATGGCGCCGCCGCTCAGCCTTTGAAGAGCGCGACATGAGCCTGCCGCGCAACCTGCTGCCGCCGCGAGAGCCCGAGGAACCGGATCCGGATGCGGAACCGAATGCGGACTTTTAAGTGCGTTCCCGGTTCTCCCGGTAAATCCAAGTGCGCAACAATGGAAAGGGTCTTTTCTGCATGCGAATTCCCTTTGTGAAGGCGGAAGGTGCGGGCAACGACTTCCTGTTGACGTGGGAAGCGGAGGCTCCAGTCGAGGGCCGCGCTGAGGCAGCGCGCGCTCTCTGCCATCGTCATTTGGGGGTGGGCGCGGACGGTTGGTATCTGGTGCGGATGAAGCCGCAGCCACTCGCCGGAGAGGGCCACCTTACCGTGGATGCCGCCATTCACCTGTACAACTCCGATGGATCAGAGGCTGAGCTTTCCGGCAACGGGACGCGCTGCGTGGCGGCGTGGCTGGCTTCGTTGCACCCGGGGCAGGCGGAGTTTGTGTTGCGCACGGGCGCCGGTCTGCGTCGGCTGTTCCTGTTGGAGGCTGCCGGGAACCGCTTCCGGTTGGGCATGGAGATGGGTAGGCCCACCGTGTTCGCTGAAGAAACGCTGATGCTGCCTGATGGTGGAACCGTCACCGGTAACCGCGTTGACCCCGGCAATCCGCAGTTCGCCGTCCCTGTGGATTCACTGGATTTTGACTGGAAGCAGTTGGGCGCTGCGCTGGAAGGGCACCCGGCGTTTCCCCAGCGCAGCAATGTTTCGTTCTATCGCGCTGTGGACGCGAACACCGTGGAGGCGCGCTTCTTTGAGCGGGGCGCCGGTGCGACGTTGAGCTCAGGCACTGGAAGCACCGGTGCGCTGTCGGCCGCACGGGCGCGCGGCCTGGTGTCGCTGCCCGCCGCTGTACGGACGCAGGCAGGGCCGCTGCACTTCCGCGATAGCCAGGGTGGCTTGGTGCTGGAGGGCGCAGCCTGCCTGCTGGCCGAGGGCGTCTTCCGTTGGGATTCGAGTGGAGTTGAGGCGTAGGAAAGGTAGGGAAGCATGAGTGGCGTGATGCAACTGCAGGAACAGATTCGGAACCGTACCGCCCACGTGGGCGTGCTGGGGCTGGGCTATGTGGGCTTGCCGCTGGCCGTGGAACTGGCCAAGGTGGGTTTCCGCGTGACGGGCATTGACGTCTCGCGGGAAAAGGTGGACCTGCTCAACCGTGGTGTCAGCTACGTGCTGGATGTCTCCGACGCGGAAATGCGCCCGCTGGTGGAAGCCGGCAAGCTGTCCGCGACGACGGACTTCAGCGTCATCGCTACGCTGGATACGGCCAACATCTGCGTGCCCACGCCGCTGCGCAAGACCAAGGACCCCGACATGAGTTATGTCGTGGCATGTACTGAGCAGATTGCCAAATATCTCAAACCCGGCACGCTGGTGATTCTGGAATCCACCACTTACCCCGGCACCACCGAAGAGTTGCTGTTGCCCACGTTGGAGCGCAGTGGGCTGAAAGTGGGTGAGGATTTCTTCCTCTGCTTTTCGCCCGAACGGGTTGACCCGGGCAACGAGCGCTTTCAAACCCGCAACATCCCCAAGGTGGTTGGCGGCGTGACAGCCGCTTGTACCCAGACAGGCGCGCTCTTCTATCAACAGGCCCTGGAAACCGTGGTGCCGGTGAGTTCCACCAGCGTGGCTGAAATGGTGAAGCTGCTGGAAAACACCTTCCGCATGATCAACATTGGCATGGTGAATGAGCTGGCCATGATGTGTGACCGGATGGGCGTGAACGTGTGGGAGGTGATTGACGCCGCCGCTACCAAGCCCTTCGGATTCATGCCCTTTTATCCGGGTCCGGGCCTGGGTGGGCACTGCATTCCCATTGACCCGTTTTATCTGTCCTGGAAAACCAAGCAGGCCGGCATTGAAGCGCGCTTCATTGAGCTTGCGGGCTACATCAACGGACAGATGCCCCGCTTTGTGGTGGACAAGGTGGCCGATGCGCTAAACGATCACGCCAAGCCGGTAAAGGGAAGCCACATCCACCTGCTGGGCATCGCCTACAAACGGGACATCGACGACCTGCGGGAATCGCCCGCTCTGGACGTCGCCCACCTGCTGCAGCAGCGAGGGGCCAGGGTGACCTACAGCGACCCCTACATCGCCGTGGCGGAGCACGACGGTTTCCACCTGGAACGGATGGACGAAGAGGAAGCGCTCACCGCGGCCGACTGTGTGGTGATCATCACTGACCATCGCAAGGTGGACTACGTCAAGGTGGGTGCAACCGCAAAGCTCATCGTAGACACCCGCAACGCCATGAAGCAGGTAGGCGGCGCGAACGTCGTGAGGCTCTAAGCTCAGCAGGAACGGCGTGAAGGCTTGATGGGTTTCTTCGTCCGGCGCAGGCGGCCTGGTGTCTCAGAGGATCCCTAACTCCAAGGCGCGCAGCACGGCGCGGGTGCGATCGCGCACTCCCAGCTTTGAGAGCACCGAGGAGCAGTGATTCTTGATGGTGCCTTCTGCGGCATGAAGGCCCTCGGCGATCTCGCGGTTGCTCCAACCGGCGGCCATCAAGCGAAGGACATCCAGTTCCCGCGGAGTAAGCGCCTCCGGCAGATGAGCCGCTTCGAATGGAACTCGCTGGCCTTCCAGCGTCCGCAGGACTTTGTCCGAGATGGCGGGCCGGATCATGTTCCCGCCGGCGGCCACAATGTCGATGGCGTGGGCCAGAATGTCCACATCCACATCCTTCAGCAGAAAGCCCTTGGCGCCATGACGGATCCCCTGCAGCAAGGCCTCGTCGTCATCGAAGGTGGTCAGCAGGATAGTGGGTGGCGGATGAGGCGATTCCTGTCGAAGGGCGATCAGAACCTCAATCCCGCTCCGCTTTGGCATACGAATGTCCATCAGCAGCACATCGGGCGAACAGGTGCTGACCAGATCCATGGCGGCATCCCCGTCCGCAGCCTCGCCCACGATTTGAAAACGCCCTGTGAGTTCCAGCAGCCCACGGATTCCCCGTCGTACCAGAGTTTCGTCATCCGCCAAGGCCACTCGAATCATGGTTTCCGTCGCTTATGCCGGTGCTTTGGGCGTCTCTGTTGTCCCCGGAGCGGGCAGCCTAGCCGTGAGTAGGAAGCCACGCGCTTCCATGTTACCTGCATCCAGGCGCCCCCCCAGGGTCTGTAGACGCTCCTGCATCCCTTTCAGCCCGCCGCCGGGCTTTAGCGTTTCGACGCCCCGGCCATCATCACGTACCGTCACCGTGGCTTCGTGGGCTGAGTATTCCAAGGAAACCCAAACGTTGTCGGCCTGCGCGTGTCGGATCGCGTTGGTGATTCCTTCCTGTACCGCCCGATACAGGATATGGGCGTGAAGCGGGTCTAGCCACGACGGGGCAGCCTCTGCATGCAGGTGGATGTTTGGGGATCGGATTGGCTGGATAAGCGAACGAAGGGCTTCGTCCAGCCCTTGAGTTCCTCCGTCGCGCATGTTGGAAACGATATCGCGGACGTCCCGCAACAGAAGCTTCGAAACCAGGTGCGCGTCCTGCAGCGAATCGCGTGCGCGCCCTTCGGCCAGCCGCGACGCCAGTTGCAGGTTCAGGTTCAGCGAGGTGAGGTGATGACCCAACGCGTCGTGCAACTCGCGTGCAATCCGTAACCGTTCGGTCACTTTGGCGCTGCCTTCCAGCAGATGATGCATCGCGGAGATCTCGTGCAGGCTGGCTTCCAACTCTTCGCGTCCCTGGCGCTCGCTGGCGGCGATTCTCCCAATCGCAAATGCGAAAAAGAACCAGCTCAGCACCTGGAATAGTGTCAGCGAAACGCGGACGGCGGGCGAATGCTGGGCGAGTTCCGACGCAGCTTCAAAGCTGCCGTCAACAAGGGCCGCCCCCGCCACCAGAAGAAGCGACACCGTCAGAATTGCCACGGCCATCCATCCGCGCCGTCCCGGAAAGAGGTACCCCACCTCCGCCGCCAGCAGATAGAACAACTCGGTCGCGGTGGCGCAAGCCAGCAGCAGTTGAAAGAGCACGAGCGCCTTGGTCTTTTTGGCGGAAAGCGGAGGGTAGAGCTGAGAAGTGAGGCGGAAAAAGATCGCTGCAAAGCTGCCGGTGAGCAACGCCAGCATCAGCACAATCCATGTGGTGGCCACCAGGGCGACATACGGCGTGTCGGCGTTCTCCAACGCCACCCGCTGGATCTCCACGGGGATCACCGATCCCCCGGCAATCAGCGCGGTTGCGATGGAGGCAATCAATCCAGCCCATGCAAAGAGGCTATGCCGCCGTTGGATCACCGCTTCATTTCAGCACACTACCCTGGGCATTCCCAGTGCCGGAAGTCATGTGTCGATTCCTGACTTTTCGCACAGGTGCGCGCGGCCAGCCACGCTTCACTCTGTTGGTGGAGGATCTTGATCATGCACGTTTTCAGAACACCGTTTATACAACGAAGCGGCTGGCGCTTCGCCTTGCTGGGGGTCCTGCTCTGCGCCACGGTTCTTGGCCTAGGCGCACAGGAGCCGCTTCGAACAGGCGAATCCGAGCCCACCTCAGGGCCCGCCGCCTTAGACCAGCGCGTATCGCGCTTCATGCTGAAATGGGGAGTCCGCGATGGTTCCCTGGCCGTGGTTCGCGACGGCAAACTGGTTCACACGCAGCACTTCAGCCGTAGGTACCGGCGCGCCGTCAGTACGGGTAGTGCGCCCTTACGCTTCCGGATTGCCAGTCTTTCCAAGTCGATTACCGGCGCAGCCATCCTCAAGCTGGCGCAAGACGGCGTTTTCACTCTGGACACGCCGGTTTTTGACGTGTTGGGGGAACTCAAGCCTTTCCTGGGCGACCAACGGATGGCCGACATTACCATCAGGCACCTTCTGCAACACGCCGCGGGTTGGGATTCCGCCATCAGCGGCGACCCCGTATTTCCCACCCATGAGGACATCCGCGAAGTTGGTGGGAGCTTCCCTCCAACCCACGAGGAAGTGCTGGCCTACTGGTTGTCGCGACCGCTGGACTTTCAGCCGGGCGACCGCTACGCCTACAGCAACTTCGGCTATTTACTGCTTGCCCGCGTGGTGGAGGCAGCCACCGGGAAGCCCTATGGCGAATGGGTAAGGGAGGCGCTGCTTGACCCGCTGGGGATCAGCCAGGCGCGCATCGGCTCCAGTGTGTGGCAGCCGCAACAACACCTGGACGAATGCCTCGCCCCTGAGGCCATCTACGTTGACTTGGACCGCCCGCGAACGCGGCTCTCAATCTTCTCCGACGGCATGCAACCGGTTCTGACACCCTACGGTAGCTTCTCGCTTAGTCTGTTCGACGGAGCGGGTGGTTGGGTCTTCAGCGGTGCGGAACTAGCCCGGTTTTACGCCTCGCTTGCTGGGGATCGGGATCCCATGTTCAGCCAGGAATCGATGACCCAATTGGTTGCCCGCCAAGCTTTCGACGAGGGACAGCCCTTCTGGTACGGTGCTGGGGTAAACGTCCTGGAAACCCCTGATGGACTGCTTCTTGGGCACGCGGGAAGGTTGCCGGGGACTGCGACCTGGTGGGTTCGCTTCCCTGACGGAACGCATGTGGTTGCGCTCTTCAGCACCACTCCCGCCCAGCAGGAGGTGGATCGGTTCTCCACGGAACTGGAGGAGGCGCTGCTGGTGGGCTTGAGCGAAGTGGAAGCCTGGCCCGATCAGGATGGCTTTCGCCCAGGTGAGTCCGCAGCCGCTGCAACCGCTGATGTGGCGCCACTGCCCGCCGATGCCGATGGTCGCCGGACGGTGAGGCCGGTTGGCGGCGCGGTTCCTACTTTGCAAGGCAGGCACTAAGCAACGCCATGGAGGGCGCCAGCCTTACCCCATCCCACCGCCTTACCCCATCTCACCGCCTTACCCCATCCCACTGCCTTACCCATCTCGATACCTTTCCCCATCTCGATACCGGGCTGCCCCCTTGCGGGGCAGCCAACCTGCCAGCAATCCCAGCCTTCCAGCGTGCGGTGGATCTGGACATCCTGCCGGATCACGGGTCCTTTTGAGCCGGGCACGTACTGGTCGATTCCGGTGGACGAAATCTGTTTTTGGCAAACGGCTGGTTCAGCCTGCGTGTCCGGCAGGAACGGGAGTCGCAGCGATCCGCTGGAAGCCTGCGTCAACAAACCGGGGTGAGGCTTTCCGCCGATGGAAGGCCCCAGCGCTCATCGGACAGCAAGAGAACCGAAGCCCCTATCCCGAATCGGCGACACCGTGGCCCACCAGTGTAGCCCCAGGCGCCCTAAGGCAGGCAGTGCAACAGGACGGCGGTCACGTTATCGGGGCCGCCTCGTTCCTTGGCGAGGGCGATCAGGCGATCTACCTTCTCTTCCACAGGAATGGACATCAGGAGAATCTCCTTGATGTCCGGGTCAGGCACAGGGCCGCTGAGCCCGTCCGAGCACAACAGGATCTGGTCGCCAATCTCCACCTCGCCCTGGAAGTTCTGGATCTTGATGCGCTCAGTTGTCCCCACAGCCATCGTCAGCACGTGCTTGTGGGGGAAACGCTCAATCTCCTCGGCCGTCATTGGCGTGGTGGAGCAGAGTTCGTTCAGCAGAGTCTGGTCGTAGGAAAGCTGGGTGAGGGCGCCCTCGCGCAACAGATAGGCGCGGCTGTCGCCCACATTCGAGATGTACACCAGCGGGTGGCGCAACAGGGCCAGGACAACCGTGGAGCCCATCCCCTTGCAATCGGCGCTCTCGCGGGCGCGCTCCAGCACCCGTTTGTTGGCCAGGCCAATGGCTTCGGCAATCGTGGTTTGCGGATCCTTTTCGCCGTTCTGATCGCGCAAATACTCAGCAATGGTTTCCGCCGTGATGGCGGAGGCCACCTCGCCACACGCGGCGCCTCCCATCCCATCCGCAACTACAGCCAGCGAGAGCGCAGGGTCAATCAGCCACGCATCCTCGTTGTTCTTACGGATGTTCCCCGGGTCAGTATTTCCCCACGCTTCAAACGATGGCATTGTATGAATTCCAGGGCAGAAGGGTGCAGTTCACCCGAACACTTCTGCGAATCAGCATGACATCACAATATAGCGAAATCCACGGCAATTTGGAGCATGGCCCTGACAAAAATGCGGATGCCCGAAAAAACCCCGCTACGCCGACGGAAAAATTCCGGCGCCCGGGTCGAATTCACGGGAATCAGACGGCGTCAGTCCCCAATGCGGTGGAGCTTCATTAGATTCGTGCTGCCCGGGCGTCGGATGGGGTGGGCCGCTACAAAAACCACCCCATCGCCCCTCTTCAGTTGACCGCGTTCGATGAGGGTTTGTTCCATCAGGGGAAGCATTTCGTCCGTGGTGCCGGCATGTTTTTCCAGGACGGCATGGACCCCGAAGACCGGCGCCAGCTTGCGTGCGGTTTCCTCATTGTGGGTGAAGGCAAAGACGGGCTGGGCGGGACGGTATCGCGCTACCAGCCGCGCACTGTAGCCGCTGGAGGTGAATACGACGATGGCCTGCACGCGGGCCGCGCGGG